>JABLXA010000015.1 GCA_013178415.1 Bacillota bacterium
GGGGGTTTGGGACAATGGCACAAGCTGCTACACATTTGCCTAGCATCAAGTACCTTGGCCATGCCAGCGTGAGGATCAAGACCGCTCAGAATGTAGTCATTTACATCGACCCTTTTGCCGGAGATGACTATGGCGAGCCGGCCGACCTCATATTGGTCACGCACGACCATGGTGACCATAACAGGGTTGATAAGGTCACAAAGAAACCCGGCTGCAGGGTAATCACCCACCGGGAAGCTATCAAGAACGGCGTGTACCAGGCTTTTACAGTGGCGGGCGTACATATTCGGGCGGTTGCCGCATATAACCGTAATCATAAGAAAGACGCCTCGGTCGGCTACATTTTGGAGTTTGACGGCATAAAGCTCTACCATGCTGGCGACACCTCAAAGATCAAGGAAATGGCCGATCTAGCTTCAGAAAATCTCACCTACGCCCTACTGCCCATGGATGGCGTATATAACATGGGCCCTGAGGAAGCGACTGAATGCGCGGAGCTGATTAAAGCCAAATATTACATTCCCATCCACACAGGTCCCAACGGCGTATTCAGTGAGGCCAATATCGCCAAATTCAAGGCCCCAGGCAAGGTCATCATGAAGCCGGGTGAGACGCTTGATCTAAAGGGCTGAGCCCTGAGACGGAATGTTTTGTCTCTCGGTGAGGACAATCACTGCGCGGGCCTCTCGATGCTCGAAAAGACCCATTATGGCGGATATCGAACGAAGGGAGATGATGTACCCGTGACTTTCGCTGGCAAAGTCGTTATAGTCACAGGAGCCGGTAGAGGAATCGGGAAATGTATTGCCATGACATATGCATCCCATGGGGCAAAGGTCGCTATAGCGGAGAAAGATTCATCACTCGGTGAAGGAACCCTTAAATCGATAAGAGAATCCGGTGGAGAGGCCATTTTCTGTCCGACGGATGTGACAAAGCCTGGGGATATTCAGCAGTTGGTGAAAAAAGCCGATGAGGCTTATCAGGGAATTGATATTCTCATCAACAATGCCGGCATTTCTATACCAAAATCTCCCTACGAATTAACCATCGAGGAATGGGATCTTGTGCTGAATACCAACCTGCGCAGTATCTTTCTCTGCTCTCGCGAGGCGGCAAAGGTCATGCGAAGACGGGGTAGGGGAGCGATCGTAAATATCGCTTCTACGCGGGCTTTCATGTCTGAACCGAATACAGAGGCCTATGCAGCTTCAAAAGGCGGGATTATCGCATTGACCCATGCTTTGGCAGTCTCGCTCGGGCCGGATCATATTCAGGTGAATGCCATCAGTCCGGGCTGGATTGAAACAGGAGATTACAGTCAGTTACGCGAGATCGATCACCTTCAGCACCCAGCCGGGCGGGTTGGAAAACCTGAAGATATAGCCAGGGCCTGCCTCTATCTCACTGATGAAGAAAATGATTTCATCACCGGAGCCAATATCGTGATCGATGGGGGAATGACACGCAAGATGATCTATGTCCCTTGAGTCTTTCATTCATTGATATACAAGCTCGACCTTGGAAGTTGCGCCCGGCACGGAAGATATACGCAAGGAGAGTGACGGCAGCATGCCTAAGCACGGAAGAGGCGCAGATTCTCTGCTAACTGCCTTATTCCATATAATGGGGGCTCTATACTAGCTGAAGGCGTGGAGAAGGGGATCAGGAAGGGTGGAATCTCAGCGCAAAATGCCATATTAGGCGCGCTGGAGGAGCGATTTGGTCTTGCGGGAGAAGATGCTCAGGGACAGGTTCAGGCGATCAAAGACCTAGAAACCTTATGCTAGAGGATGCAATTCCCATGCCATAGACTAGGCAATAAGCATGTGTTCTATGTCGCGGCTAGGAATCATGGATATGAGCGTTGTCGAGGCAATGATATAGCCGCCAGAGTTGGCGGCAAAGTAATCAACAAAATGGTGCGGCGTACTAGAATCGAACTAGTGACCTCAGCGATGTCAACGCTGCGCTCTAACCATCTGAGCTAACGCCGCACATTGAATGGAGGCGACACCCGGAATCGAACCGGGGAATAGCGGTTTTGCAGACCGCCGCCTTACCGCTTGGCTATGTCGCCAGATATATTTGGAGCGGAAGACGGGATTTGAACCCGCGACCCTCGCCTTGGCAAGGCGATGCTCTACCCCTGAGCCACTTCCGCACCGAATTTCGAAGAAGATTTTTGAGCCGACTAGATATCTCAAGTAACCATTCTTAGTGTAGCATAGAAAGGGGAGATGTGCAAGGGGGTATTGGGCAGAATGTCTATGGAATTGTGAAGGAGATATGTGCCATACGGCGAATTTCATCCTTTGGCATGAGTTGAGAGATGAACTCATGGCTGACGAAGTATTCAAGAATATGTCGATCTGTTTCTATAGATGACCAAGCTCGAATTTAGAAATATGAGCTGACCGTATGCGGCGTGACTGGCAACCGCGCGGTGACATACCGCGCGGTGACATAGCCGGGTTATCTTTCAACTCTGGACTTGGCGATCTATAGAAAAGGAATATCCCGATCTCAAAGGGGGAATATGCCGTGACCCCAAGACCATTGATCCTGGCGCACAGGGGCGCATCGCTCGAGGCGCCAGAGAATACGCTGGCTGCATTTCGGCAGGCCATAGAACTGGGGGCTGATGGGATCGAGCTGGATGTGCATCTGTCCGGGGATGGGGAGTTGGTTGTAATCCATGATGAAAGAGTTGACAGAACCACCAACGGCAAAGGGTGGGTAAAGGATCTCACTCTTTCCCAGCTCAAATCGCTAGATGCTGGTTCATGGTTCGATCCCG
Organism: Bacillota bacterium; assembly: GCA_013178415.1. Lineage (NCBI taxonomy): Bacteria > Bacillati > Bacillota > Bacillota bacterium. The sequence goes on from JABLXA010000015.1 coordinate 2,801, forward strand.
CATTCAAAGGAGAAAGGATACCCACCCTCAGGGAAGTCATCGACCTTGTTTCAGGCAGGTGTAAGCTGATAAATATTGAGATAAAGAGTGGAATTGTACTCTATCCAGGTATTGAGGAAAAGGTCTTGCGGGAAGTGGAGGCGGCTGATCTCTTGGGGAAGGTTATCATGTCCTCCTTCAACCATTTCTCACTGAAAACCATAAAGGAAATGAATCCTGACGTAAAGACGGGCATCCTTTACATAGAAGGGCTTGTGGACCCCTGGATTTATGCCCGTCACGTGCCTGCTGACGCGCTTCATCCGATTTTCCATGCCGTCACCCCCGAGATAGTAAATGGAGCGCATTCTGCCGGCCTTGGGGTTCATGTATGGACCGTTGACAAGCCTGAGGATATAACCCGTATGTCGGGGTATGGTGTCGATGCCGTAATCACCAATGATCCTGGGACGGCCGTTCACCTCGGAATGGATAGATGAAGGAAAAGAATGGAAGAAGGGAGTGGGGCGATTTGTCAAACTGGAAGGATATAGAGGCGATTTGGCGGCCGGCGCCATTTTGGAGCTGGAACGACAAGCTTGACGCGCAGGAGCTGCGACGTCAGATCCGGGAGATGGCAGCCAAAGGATGGGGTGGGTATTTCATGCACTCCCGGGTCGGTCTGGTGACCGGATATCTTTCGCCAGAATGGATGGAGATGGTTCGCGCCTGCGCAGAAGAGGCGCGGAAGACAGGGACCTATGCCTGGCTCTATGATGAGGACAAATGGCCTTCTGGCTTCGCGGGCGGGGAGGTACCCGAAGCTGACCCACGTTTCCGAAGCCGGGCCCTGGTTCTTCTCAAGGAAGGACAGGTAACCGAGAACGATACGGTTCTTGCTGAGACTACCGAGGGTGGAACAAAATACTTCATTTGTCGCCGCATAAGCCCCCTTGGAAACCTTTGGTTCAATGGGGCCAGCTATGTTGACCTCATGAATCCGGAAGCAGTTCGATTCTTCATTGAGTCGACCCATGAACGCTACAAGAATGCCGTGGGGGAATATTTCGGCAAGGAGATTCCCGGCATCTTCACAGATGAGCCGTGTTATCTAATGGAGGGGCATTATTCTTGCCCAGCTGTTCCATGGTCTGATTATCTGCCTGAGTATTTTGCGGACCGGAATGGCTATCGCATCGAAGACAATCTTGTGCAGCTATTTTTCGATGTTGGAGATTATCAGCGGGTGAGATTCGATTTCTATGACGCAGTGACCCGTCTCTTCCGAGAGAATTTCACCAAACAGTATTATGAATGGTGCGAAGCCAATGACCTCAAGATGACAGGGCATTTCATGGCAGAGGACAATCTTGCTTACCAGACCCAATGGATCGGCGCGGCAATGCCGCATTACGAGTTTATGCACTGGCCTGGTATTGATAAACTGGGAAGACATATTGAGCAATTGGTCACGGTGAAGCAGGTCTCGTCTGCTGTCGACCAGCTTGGCAAGGAAAGGGCCTTCTGCGAGGTTTTTGGCTGCGTAGGTCAGCAAGTCAGCTTCTACCATCGTAAATGGATCGCCGACTGGGAGGCCGCGCTTGGGATCAGCTTCGTGAACCACCATCTTTCCCTTTACTCCATGCGGGGGGAGCGCAAGCGTGATTACCCGGCTGACCTTTTCTACCAGCAACCCTGGTGGGAAGAGGAACGCGGATTTGCTGACTACATCGGGAGGCTCTGCAAAGCTGTGACAGTTGGGCAAAGAATGGTCGACATCCTGGTGATCCATCCCATAGGCAGCGTCTGGAGCGAGTATTCGCCGCTTCACAAGCAAAATGGTCTTCCTGTCGAGAATGGGATGTATAACAGGCCTTTTGAAGAATTGTCGAAGGCTCTGATGGCGGCGAAGCTGGATTTCCACTATGGAGATGAGATCATCATGGAAGACCACGCCCGCGTCGAGGGTAAAAGGCTGCGCATCGGAGTGCATACATATGGGACTGTCATCGTGCCGCCTGTCTTGACTCTGAGAAAGAATACATTGTCTCTGCTGACCCAATTTGCGGCTGCCGGCGGGAATCTCATCCTCATCAGACCTTGCCCCGTCCGATGTGATGGCAGATTGGCGCTGCCCGATCTTCCTGGTGCGGCTAAGCGCCTTGACAGTGTGCGGGAGGCAATATCTTTCCTTGATACGCTTTATCCAAAACGCGTGAAGATCATTGATCAGATGACCGGCGCTAACGCAGAGAAGGTTCTTTGCCATGGACGCCGCGCTGTAGAAGGTGTTTACTTCCTGATCGCTAATACAGATGAAAAGCGCGAAGTGAGGGCAACTCTCTCTTTCCCTGCTCTCGATGGCATTGCCATGGTTCCGGCGCTCATAGACCTGAATACAGGGGATGAATATAGCGCTCCAGGGAGGGCGCAGGATGGGATGTGGACGTTTGACGCCAAGTTCGCTCCAGCGGGGAGCCTTTTCATATTCTTCCCCAGTTTGGATCAGCCTCAGATCAATGTGATTTCTGAATCGACAATGGCGCATAGGCTACCCGCGGCTCCGCCATTCCTAGCAAGTGGTGTCACGCTCGAGGAGAAATTGGTCATGGTAGTGGATGAGGCAGAAGGGGAATGCCGCGAAAGTGTGGAAATGGCTGGTCCCAGGATCACCTCATGGATGGCGCGCTCTCTGGAGGAAAACGTCCTCCCTCTCGGCCGGGTGAGTCTCGAGCTCAACGGACAGAGGGTTCTCCAGGATGCCCCTGTAGCCAAGGCCTGGCATGAGTATTTCTATAGGGTGCCCGATGGAACCCCATTCCGGGCGGAGTATACCTTTGAGGTGGAGAATGTCCCAGAGGGTGAAGTGTCTTTCGTGATTGAAATGGCGGAAAATCTGGACCGGATTCTCTGTAACGGAACTGTCCTCCGGCCGCTTAAGACTCGGGGAGAGATGGGAGCATTTGATCCCAGGAGAAGCTGGAAGGATGTCAATTTCACCAGAGTACCAGCCGGCAACAGCCTGCGACCGGGTGTCAATATCCTTGTCTTGGAAGGGCGTAAAGTGAATAACATAACGGGCCCTGGAACGCATCGTCGAGTCAAGGATTTCCAGGCCCACCAGGCGACTGAAGTTGAGACTGTATACCTTGTTGGGGATTTCATTGTCCATGACTTTGATCACCGCAAGTTCGTCATCGATGGGCGAGTTGCGCCGCCCGATGCGCGTGACCTGACGAAGAGCGGTTATCCCTTCTATGCTGGCCTTGCCGAATTCAGCAGCCGTATCGATTTTGCAAATGCTGCGCCGCCACCGGGGAAGCGAATCTTCCTTGAGCTGGGAGCAGTATCAGCTGCGGTGGTGGAGGTGCGCATCAACGGTCAGAAGGCCGGAGTTCGCTATTGGGAACCATATGTGGTCGAGATAACAAACCTCGTCCAGCCTGGGGAGAATCTTGTTCAGGTCGTAGCGGCTACAACCCTTTTCAATCTCATGGGCCCCAATTGGATAGCCGGGATTGAAGAAGACACAGGCGTGAGCCCCTGGACCTTCGTAGATTTCCGCCGCTACACAGACAAATATGCGCTGCGTCCGTTCGGCATAGGGGAGGCGCGGATACTATTCCTCTAGGATAAGTCGATGGTTGAGCTAGGCACATTACGGGCTATGCTGGCGCCCTGCATCATTCCATCCATGCCGGAAATACTAAGATAACGGAAATAGTCTTTCCCATGGCCACACCATCAGAAGGATGGAAACGGTGGCCGTCTATTTTCGGGGTAGGTGAAATCGGCGAATGGTCAGGAAAATGCGGGGTGCCCCTGCGATATTTTATGTCATTCTCGGGATTCTCATAGGCATGGCCGGAATGATGGTATCTCCAAGGACCTATGATTCCATTCTCAGCTGGCGTTTCCTGGGAGGGTTTAGCCTTGGGAGATTCAACCCAGGATCCGAAAAAATCCATAGGGTCCCCGAGCCAGCTGATCTTGTGAAGTTATACCCTGATGTGGTGGTGAGGCAATGGGCGCCCAAAACTCCTTCCGTCGCCATCACTTTTGATGATGGGCCTGACGATAAATACACCCCAAAAATATTGGATATACTCCGGGACCACAGAGTGAGAGCTACTTTTTTCCTGATCGGTTCCAGCGCCGAAAAGTATCCTGATATAGTCAAGCGTATTATAGCTGAAGGTCACGAGATAGGGAATCATACTTATCATCATGTCAATCTCGCCAACATGGCTCCATGGCAGGTGGTCGCCGAATTGAAAAAGGCCAATACAGCCTTGTCGCGAATCGCAAATAGATGGCCGATGGCAGTGAGGCCACCTTATGGCGCTATTGACCCCCTTGCCGTTGAGGCGATAGCAAAGGAAGGCTACAGGGTGGTGCTGTGGACAATAGATTCTCTTGACTGGCATGGCCTCTCAGCGGAGAAGGTGCTAGATAATGTAATGCCGGCTCTTAAGAGCGGAACCATAGTGCTCCATCATTCAGCAGGTGGCCCCGAGGAGGATCTTTCGGGCATGCTAGAAGCCCTCCCAACTATTATCAAAACCCTTCAGTCGCAGGGTTACTCCTTCCTCACCATTCCCGAAGTCATCGAACAATATGAGGCTGAGAGAAAGGCCGTTCATGCTGGCGCGCCCGAGGAGTGACAATCCCATCTAGTAAGCATGATCGGTATTGACAGATCCTCCTTTCAAACATATATTAATATTAAACGCATGCTTAATTGATCAATATTTGAGCGAGGTGGGAGGGGCGATAACCATGAGCAAATACTCCTATGAAAATGGGGACATTTGCGATGAGTTCAATCCCTCTACGGACGCGGCATCGGGGCTCAAGGATGCGCTCCTTGAGGTGGCGGGCCTCTCGGAGCTATTCAGGGTTCTCGGGGATGAAACTCGCACAAAGATCCTGTATCTTTTATCCAGGCAAGAGCTCTGTGTATGTGATATCGCACAGATTCTGGAAATGAGCCTACCAGCCGTGTCTCATCATTTGAGGCTTCTCAAGATGATGAGACTTGTGAAATACCGGAGGGACGGGAAAGTAGTCTATTATTCCCTCGATGACGACCATATCTTGAGCCTGATCCATCAGGCCCAGGAACATTTTGCCGAGGATAGATGAAGGGAGCGGGGATGTCGAATGGAGGAACATCACAATTATGATGCGCGGCATATGGATTCGCATCCGACCCCGGAAGAAGAGCCTGGCGAAGATATGGCGCCTGATAGAGAGTCAATCAGAAGGGTGGTCACCCTCGTCGGCGCTCCGGCTTTGCTCTTCATACTAGGGATAATATTTCAGACGGATCTTCACGACACACCCCATGCCTGGGCTGAGTATGCGGTATTCCTCGCAGCGTATTTCCTCGCTGGTGGAAGCATAGTCTGGACCGCTATAAGAAACCTCCTTCGGGGAGAGTTCTTCGATGAGAACTTCCTGATGACAGTTGCAACTGCCGGAGCGATAGCTATCCATCAAATGTCCGAGGCCGTAGGAGTTATGCTCTTTTACCGTATTGGAGAATTCTTTCAGGATTTGGCCATCGGCCGCTCAAGGCGTTCCATAGAGGCATTGACGGATATCCGACCTGACTATGCCAATTTGAAGGTGGGCGACGATGTAAGGCAGGTTTTCGCGAAGGATGTTGAGGTCGGTCAGATCATCGTTGTCAAGCCCGGCGAACGAATTCCGCTTGATGGACGCATTGTACAAGGGACGTCCTTTGTAGACACATCAGCATTGACTGGCGAGTCAGTGCCAAAGAAAGTTGAAGCCAATGAGACGGTATTGAGCGGGATGGTAAACGGCGATGGGCTTCTGGAGATAAAGGTTGAAAAGGGGTATGCTGGTTCCTCCATATCTAGGATTCTCGATCTTGTCCAGAACGCCAGCGCTCGAAAAGCAAAGACCGAGCAATTCATAACGAAATTCTCGCGATATTACACACCTATAGTCACCTTTGGAGCTGTGGGGCTTGCCATCATCCCGCCTTTGATCATCCCGGGGGCGTCCTTTGAGACATGGATCTATAGAGCGCTTATACTCCTTGTCATCTCTTGCCCTTGTGCCCTTGTAGTCTCAATCCCCCTTGGATATTTCGCAGGCCTCGGCAGTATTTCACGACACGGCATTCTTGTAAAGGGCGCGAATTTCCTCGAAGCCCTCACAGAGCTCCATACAGTCGTGTTTGATAAGACTGGCACTCTCACAAAGGGCGTATTCCGGGTCATAGATGTGATGACGCGAAATGGCTTTTCGAGGGATGAGCTCCTCAGGTACGCGGCGCTGGCTGAAGTGAATTCAAATCATCCTATCGCGAAATCTATCATTGAAGCCTATGGCCGTGGAGTTGAGGCGAACAAGGTGGCTGAATACCAGGAGATCTCGGGCCACGGCATTAGAGCCAGGGTGAATGGGGATGAGGTCATAGCCGGAAATGATCGCTTGATGCACAGAGAGGATATCGAGCATGATTCATGCGATGTAGCGGGCACTGTCGTATATGTGGCTGTAAATCGCGTCTTTGCCGGGTATATCATAATCTCAGATGAAATCAAGCCTGATGCGGTGGCTGCCATTCAGGCTCTCAGGGAGTTGAGGGTCAAGAGAATAATGATGCTGACAGGCGATGACCAGGCTGTCGCTGAAAAAGTGGCAGAACGGCTCGGGCTGGATGGGTACTTTGCGGAGCTTTTACCTGAGGATAAGGTGAAGAAACTAGAAGATCTGGAGTCAACATTAAATCGCAGAGATGGACAGAAGCTCGCCTTTGTGGGCGATGGTATCAATGACGCGCCTGTTATTATGAGGGCAGATGTAGGAATCGCAATGGGCGGATTAAGTTCGGACGCTGCCATCGAGGCCGCCGATGTGGTGCTTATGGAGGGTATGCCGTCGAGGCTTGGAGCGGCCATCAAGATTGCGCGTTTCACCAAGAGGATAGTAATCCAGAATATTTCCCTTGCCCTGGCAGTCAAAATGGCTTTCATCGCTCTCGGGGCTATAGGTGTGGCTACCATGTGGGAGGCTGTATTCGCTGATGTTGGCGTTGCCATATTGGCGATTTTGAATTCTACCAGGGCTCTGGGGAAAGCGTAGAAGTTAGAATAAATAGTGGAGACCCTTTGAAGGAATTCCACATTTCATAGAGAATGAATAGTCTGAAGAGTGCCTGATCATCGATCCAGATTCTATCGATGGTCAGGCGCCTGTCGTTTCTATGAGGATTCGACAAAAGCAGCTAGGGCTCGACTGCGAATACATATTGAAAGCACGAACCTATATTTTCTGAAAATATCCTAATACTCTGCGCTCGAATTGCATTTTCCCAGACATTTTCTAATGAGAGGGGGAATAGAATATAGCATCTTTGTGTTCTAGAAGCTATGCCAACTGCATAGGCTTATGAAGTGACCAATGCTAATCAGGCCAGCGGACGATAGGGGGTGGGGTCGTAACGATGGCTCTGGAATCTTGGGCCGTGTATGGGGCGTGCACTCCCAGTAGAAAAGGGGTGCACGACCGAATGTCGTTTGAGCACATACTAGGTTCTAGTCAATTGATCATGGAAGCCAAGAGGCTTGCGCAATTTGCGTCAAGAGGCGATTCCAGCGTTCTTCTCCTTGGTGAAAGTGGCTGTGGTAAAGAGGTATTTGCAAGGACAATCCACTATGAAAGTAAGCGTGGGAACCATCCGTTCATAGCTGTGAATTGCGCTGCCATTCCAGATGCTCTTATGGAGTCTGAACTGTTTGGATACGTGGAAGGCGCTTTTACAGGGGCTGTGAGAGGAGGCAAACCAGGGAAGTTTGAGTTGGCCAATGGCGGCACTATTTTCCTTGACGAGATCGGCGACATGTCCATGCCACTTCAGGCGAAAATGTTGAGGGTCCTGCAGGAAAGGGTTGTGGAACGAGTAGGCGATACAAAAGTCATCCCTGTGGATGTTCGCGTTATTGCCGCGACCAATAAGGACCTCTTGACATTGGTGGAGCGAGGTCGTTTCAGGCAGGATCTGTTTTATCGTTTAGATGTGATCTCCATCAAGATTCCACCTTTACGGGAACGTCCGGAAGATATACCGGCGATTGCAAATGGTTTGCTCCAGCATCTCAATCGAATATGCGGCACGCATGTCCAGAAGATCGCGTCTGATGTGTTGAAGATATTCGCTCACTATGAGTGGCCGGGCAATATAAGGGAGCTCGAAAACGTGCTGGAATATGCTTTGAACTTTGTAGAGGCTGATGAGGTAAAGGTATGCCATCTGCCTCCGCGTTTCTCGCAGATCTCGCAACGGGTGGTACCGCCAAGATCTGGAGCCTCCTCCCGGAAGACACTGATGGAATTTCTCTCAGAGTTTGAGCGGGAACTCATTCGAGATGCCCTCAAGGCCTGCGGCGATAACCGCGTGCTGGCAGCAAAGCGCCTAGGAATATCTCGATCCGCGCTTTATAAGAAGATGGCGAAGTATTCAATGGAATAGTCGCGGTGCCATAGATTCGCCCATTCTCCCATATTTCATTAAGGATGAACATCTGCCCCTATTTAACGAATCCCTCCGGTGAATAGGGGCGATTTCTTTTGCATCATGTTCGTTGCGGCGGATTTCTTTGTCTCTCAGGCGCCGGCCCAGCGGGCATGACCAATGCACCGAGACGAGGCGACGAAATCCACAGCGTTCGCCTTTGATATTTCAGGAGTCCATGGATTGATACACTGATAAAAGACGTGGACATAGGGATAACTCCTTGGGATCCTGCCGCAGTCTCGGTCTCCTCTTATCATCCCTCAGTATCCCTTCATTCATATGTCTGAGATTGTTGACACCATTTTCTGCAATCCGCTTTACTCAATTCCTAAGATGCATGTCTCTCAAAGAATCCAGCCTGCAAGACCAAATGACGATTCTGGCACGGCCCTTGCACATTACTGGATGTCGAGCGCGTGAGGCAATGTCTCAGATGACTTGCGCGCTCCACAGGAATTGATGCCCCCGCATCACGAAATGTGATGCCCCATACACGGTCGGGCCGGAAATGTCACCGGCCCGTCCAAACTGGCAGATAGGTTTGGAGCTGCGCGGGGAAGTGGTTCAAAAGAAGGCGTATTCCTTGATGGTGACCTGGATCCGATGGCCCCGGAGGATTACAGGGCCAGCGCCTATGATTCAATCATTACCGGGTGATGAATGGGCCCATACCTGGCAAGAATCCCATCTTAGAGCTCGAGATGGATGTTTGGATTGAGCAAGGCTCTGATGGCCTCACAGATCCCCAGGTGATCGCCGGAAAACTCAGAAGTCTCTACCCGGGATATGGCTTCTTAAGAATGCTCCTCGTGCGGCCCTGATTAAAACAGGAGGTGCAACTACATAATGAAGAGGATCCTTATCGTTGTTCTCGCCGCTCTTGCGGCCATGATGGTGGCTCTCCCGGTAGCGGCCTCGACACAGGGTGCAATAGCTTTTCTGTATGAGCCATACAGCTGGGATTGGTATGATGTAAGATATGACCTGCTCGATGAGAATGCGTTCCAGAATGCGGCAGGCATCACGACAGTCCAGCTCTCAACTGGTAATGGTAACGTGCTTCAAGGGAACACCCGCATAGCCCTTGCCAACGCCGATGTGGATGATCTTGTCAGCACGATGGTTGAGGTAGTATATCCGGACTCGGAGGATGAATATTACGAAAGATACGATCTCGTTACCGGGAATGTGTTCCAGAATGTCGCCGGGATCACTACTGTCCAGATGAGCTCCGGCAATGGAAACGCGTTACAGGCTAATGTGAATATCGAAGTAAAGCCCTGGTATTAAAGAGGCCATCGGCAAGGCGGGAAGCATCCCGCCTTGCCATATTGGTGAGGGAAGCTTCCCTCCAGAAGGGAGGGGGTATCAATGACTATTCTGAAGAGACATGGCCCGCGACGTTTTATCTATGGCATCTCTATGGCATTTTTCCTTTTCACCCTTTCCGTATATACTGGGGCAGCCTGCGCGGGGGAAATCTCTTTTAACAGCGCTCTATCCGGAGTAAAATTCAGGACCCAGGTCGAAAGCGCGGCGGAGTTGCAGCTTAAAGACGTGGTAAGACAGAAACTTGATATAAGTTGCGGTTCCGCCGCCTTGGCCACGATACTGAGATTCTACTATGGCGACATAGTATCTGAAGATGAAATAATCAATGAAATGGTAAATGGAAGGACAAGGGAAGAGATCGTACAGGGCAAAGGATTTTCGCTGCTGGAACTCAAAAAGGCCGCTGAAAAATTGGGATATAAGGCCCATGGGCTCAAAGGAAATATCGAGGCTCTTAAGTATATTCGGGTCCCGGTCATCGTCCTGCTTGACTCTGATAAGTTCCCACATTTTGTTGTTGCGAGGGGTGTAGTTGATGGAAGGGTGGCCCTGGCAGATCCGGCTGTAGGCAATATAACCATTGGGATAGAGGATTTCCTATCGCGATGGAATGGGGTGTTCCTGGCCATAGAAGGTAATGGCAAGGGAACTCAAAACGACTTTGCGGTCGAACAGTATATGCCTCCGATCGCTCCTGGTTCCGGAACTGTCAACAGGTTCCTTGAATCCAGTCTGAAGAATTACCCGTTTGATCCGATGGAGTTTTAGAGAAAGGATATCTGTTGCATCGAGAAGAGATACTTCGCCGGGCAAGAAATTCGGCGCAATGATTTATGAAGGAGGTCGGTTAGATTGAAGAATCTCCTAATAATGGCGGTAGTCCCGATATTCCTTGTGACTATTTTTCTGATATCCCCTGTGGCGTTAGCATTCGCTTCCGGCTGTATACAAGTGTCGGAAGATGAGCTTTCCGGTATCGCGGGGATGGGCGCGAGGGATATCGCTATTGTCCCCTGCGATTCGGGAATAAGTTTTACCTATAGCGAGATATCAGGCAATGCTTTTCAGAACGCTTCGGGGATCATCATAGTCACACCTGTGCCAGGTAATGGGAATACGATTTCATACCTTATAGATTTTGATGTCACCATATATATGGTGACTATCAATGGAGATACAGTTGTCAATCTCAACATATACTGAGTCACAAAACCACCCCGATGCCATAGATGATAAGAGGAATTGGGGCTTGGGGCCCGGTCGTCGAAATTATCACTTCGATGAAACAAGTCCGAAGATTCCGGTTGAGCCAATTTTCTTGAAGGGAGAACAAGATATGAGGAGGACGGCCCCATTTTGGCTTACTGTCGTTATTTGTCTGGCATGCGCATGTTCCTTGGCGCCAGCGGTTCTTGCGGATGAGCCCGAGTCTCTGACATTGACTCCGCCAAATGAAACTGAAGTTGAGCTGGGATTCCTCTATTCACATTTCTCAAAGAATCGCCTTGTCGTGAATGGCTATAGTTTCTATGATGTGATCATCATCGGCCGTCTTCAAGTAGATGAGGTAAGAAGAGAGATCATAATCCCTTCAGTTACGCTCAGGTATGGCTTATCCCCAAAGGTCAATGTTGAGGCTATGATCCCGTTGAGGTATAGGATAGACAATACTCTCAAATATGGAAGTCAGCAGGGCCAGATGGGATTGCCCACCGAAGAGACATATAGCGCAGTCGGGCTCGGCGATATAGAACTGGCATTGAACTTTGACACGAGGCTCGGGAGTAAGGATGGCACGCCGTTCATCACCACATTCGGTGTAAAGACGGCCACTGGCATTGATCTGTACAGCGTTTCCAATGATCAGGTTCCATTGGGGACAGGACATTGGGGAGCAAGGCTCGGTTTTGCCACAATGAGAAGATTAGACCCCGTTGTTGTTTTTGGGGGAGTCAGTTATTTCTGGAACATAGCAAGAGATGTTAAGGGGTATGGCACAGTGGATCCCGGCGATACGATCCAGTATTCGCTGGGTATAGCATACGCTCTGAGTCAGAGATTTTCGTTGAACGCGAGAGTTGAGCAGTCCTTTACCGGCAAAACTATCAAAGATGGGGTGGGGCAATCAGGCTCCGATATGAACGCAGCCACTCTCTACCTTGGCGTAAGTTACGTGACTCAAAAGGGAAATGCCCTGGACTTTACGGTGGGTTCAGGACTTACAGAGGATTCCCCTGATCTGACCGTGAAAATCGGATGGCCAATAAAGTTCTAGATGAAATGACAGGAGGAGCCCTTAAGGGCTCCTCTTGTCATTTCGCCCGTCGTAACCCTAGATCTAGCTATAGAATATACGGGAATGATCCTGTCCAAGGGCGGCAGTGGGATCCTCGTAATATAGTCACTCTTTGGCCCTCCCCCTGACAGGTTGTATGCCGAAACCTCATAGGTGACCTGATTGAGATGATAGGGCGACTATCATGGCGGGGAGTTCGATGTATATTGCCGAAATAGACGTCTTGCAGCATGCAGCGAATTAAGGCTATTATATATTCAAATGGAATGTCTAGATAGGCAGGTAATTTGCGCCTATATGGATGAAAATACTGGTAAGCAGGAATCTTTGCCGCGGCTGAATGTCGCCACGCGCAAGATGAGATGCAATTTGGCAGGGGGAATCGAAATGCGTCATAGAGTGACCCTTATCCCCGGGGATGGGACAGGTCCAGAATTAATGGATGTAGCAGTTAAGGTGCTTGAGGCCACCGGAGTCGAGTTTGACTGGGATGTGCAAGAGGAAAAGGCTGCGCGACGGCGGGCGCGGAAGGCTGTGATGTGTAAGCGCGACAAGATGGAGGGGAACTGAGATGGAACCTGTTCCGGCGGAGATTGTTGAGGCTACGTGGCAGGAAATAGCGGGCATGAGCGTAGAGGAGTTTGCCCCGCTGGCAGAGCGGTTCGTCCGCGAGCAGCCATATCTGCGGGATTTTCTAATGGATGATGGCCCGGGTATGCTCAATGCTGAAGAGCAGCAGCTCTTGTTGTATATGGGATTGGTCATCTGGCAGATGATGGAGAGGGTGGCAGGCAAACGTCTGCCCATGGTAACACCAGAGTCTCTTGATCATGCAGATGAAAGGAATTTTAGAGCCTTCGAAAGGTTGGTCGGCAAAAGTCCGGCTGTCCTCACGCGCGAGGCAGAGAAAATCGTGCATAAGTGCAATCAAGTGGAAGTGCTCAGGTATGTCACGGAAACCCTGGAAGAGGACTTCAATGAAGAGGACGACGGCATCACCGAAATCGGAAAAGGGTTCATCTTCATCTCCCTTAAGACTGTGATCGAGGCCCTTGATATGCTGTAGCTCGGAGGAGTCTTCGACATAACTACCACCTGGTTCCATATGCTCTCTTTAGTCTTTGGAAATGGCCATTGACAACTATTCACCATTATGGTAAGCTCCAAGCAATATCTTTTGTCTACCATGGTAATTCCTCATGCTTTCCAGAGGCGATGAAGGGGATAGTAGGCTTGTGCGGGAGATTGCAGAGAGCCGCTATCAGGTGAAAGGCGGTATTTCCTGGCGAGCTGAATCTCACCCCAGAGCTGTCGGCTGAAAGTCTTGTTCGGTTTCTGATCTCAGCGCACCTAAATTTTAGATTTGGTTTACCGATGACGGGAAATGGGTGAGCGGATGCTTGGCCAGAGACGAGTAAGCCCGACCGGGTTTTGGGCCCGTTAGCGCACAAGGGCATGATAAGTGCCCAAAGAGGTTCTTGCCGTGAGGCAGGACAAACGAAGGTGGTACCGCGAGGAATTTGCCTCTCGCCCTTCAGACTCGCATTTCGCGGGTCGGAGCGAGAGGTTTTTGATTTATCAGGCGAGGAGGAATCAGCTGTGTCTCGCAGGATTTATATATTTGACACGACGCTGAGAGATGGCGAGCAGTCGCCGGGCGCGAGCTTGAATGTCAAGGAGAAGGTAGAGATCGGCCGGCAGCTTGCGCGCCTCAATGTGGATGTAATCGAGGCCGGATTTCCGGTGGCATCACCCGGGGATTTTGAGGCGGTAAAGAGAGTCGCGGAAGAAGTCCATGGCCCCTGTATCGCGGCTCTTGCAAGGGCAGTCGAAGGGGACATTGTGAGGGCGGCAGAGGCTATCAAGGCTGCGGCGCGCCCACGTATTCACACCTTCATTGCTACTTCCGATATACACATGAAGTATAAGCTGAAAAAGGACCCGCAGAAAGTCCTTGAGATGGCCGTTGAGGCAGTGCGCCTCGCCAAGTCGTATGTTGACGATGTTGAATTCTCTGCTGAAGATGCTACACGGAGCGATCCTGAGTTCCTGAGAAAGATATTTGAAGAGGTCATCAGGGCGGGAGCCATCGTGCTCAATGTCCCAGATACGGTAGGCTATGCAACTCCTCCGGAATTCGCTGGCTTGATTCGGTACCTCAAGGAAAATGTGAAGGGAATAGACGATGTCATCTTAAGCGTTCATTGCCACAATGATCTCGGGCTTGCTGTGGCAAACTCCCTTGCGGCTATTGAAAATGGCGCCGACCAGGTTGAATGCACAATAAATGGAATTGGTGAGCGGGCGGGGAATGCCGCTCTTGAGGAAATAGTCATGGCTCTCTCCACCAGGCGGGATTATTACAAGGCGGAAACCGGTATCACAACTGAGCAGATATATCGAACAAGCCGGATGGTGAGCACATTCACGGGGATCACTGTCCAGGTAAACAAGGCGATAGTCGGGGATAATGCATTTGCCCATGAAGCTGGAATTCACCAGGACGGAATCCTGAAAGAGAGAACCACATATGAGATCATGACACCAGAATCTATAGGCCTTGCCAGGAGCAGGCTTGTCCTCGGGAAGCATTCAGGCCGGCACGCTTTCAAGAAGAAGCTGGAGGAGCTGGGATATGAATTAAAAGAGGAAGAGATCAACAAAGCCTTTGAAGAGTTCATCGCCCTGGCTGATAAGAAAAAGGAAGTTTCCGACAAGGACATCGAAGCCATCGTGGAAGGGCATCACGTTCCGGCTGAGGATAGATTTTCACTCGAATATCTGAATGTTGTAAGTGGCAACAAGACGATACCAACGGCTACCGTCAGACTGCATAAAGATGGCGAATTGATCCAGGAGGCGGCGTGCGGAGATGGCCCGGTGGATGCTACTTACAGGGCTATAGACAGAATAACCGGCGAGAAGACCCATCTTGTGGATTATTCTATCCGCGCCGCAACTGGCGGCAAGGATGCTTTGGGCGAGGTCACGGTACGGATACGCGACAATGGGGCGATTTTCACGGGCCGAGGCGTCAGCACCGATATAATCGAGGCCAGCGCAATCGCGTATCTGAATGCTGTGAATAAGATGGTCGCCAGCAGGCGAGAAGAGAAGAAGCCAGAACAAAAAGAAGCAGGGCCTGCTGTATCTTCATGAGCGGACCACATTTTCATGCTAGTAGGTGAGAAGGAGATGGAGAAAAGGAGTTTTCAAATGGCAGGACCTCCAGCCGCCCGCGAAGTCAAGATCTATGATACGACCTTGAGGGATGGCGCCCAGATGGAAGGGATATCATTTTCTGTGGAAGATAAGCTCCTTATAGCCCGCCACCTGGATGCTTTGGGAGTGGATTATATAGAGGGCGGGTGGCCTGGGTCAAATCCCAAGGATGCGGAGTTCTTTGAGCGGGTGAAGTCCCTCCAGCTCAGCAAAGCGACGATAACGGCCTTCTGCAGTACACGGAAGGCAGAGTTAGATGCCTCAGATGATCCGAATCTATTGGCAGTCATAAATTCTGGGGTGAAGGCGGCCGCCATTTTCGGCAAGACATGGGATTTTCATGTAATTCATGCCCTCAGGACCACGCTGGACGAGAACCTCCGGATGATAGAAGAGTCCGTGAGATTTCTCAAGGGGCACGGTATCGAAGTGATCTATGACGCTGAGCATTTTTTCGATGGTTATAAGGCCAATCGCGATTATACCATGAAGACTCTGGCTGCTGCGAAAGAAGCAGGAGCTGATGTTATCGTTCTTTGTGACACCAATGGGGGCACCTTGCCTATGGAGGTCGGTTCAATCTTCCAGGATGTCGTCGCGACTCTGAATTGCCCAGTCGGGATGCATGCGCACAATGACTCTGGTGTCGCTGTCGCAAATACTCTCATAGCGGTTCAACTGGGAGCGACTCATGTCCAGGGCACAATCAATGGATATGGAGAACGCTGCGGCAATGCTGACCTGTGCTCGGTGATACCGTCCCTCAAACTTAAGATGGGAATAGACTGCGTGACGGATGAACAATTGGCTGAACTCACCAGTATCTCCCGGCTGGTGGATGAAACGGCGAACTTGAGGCCAAATCTATACAGGCCATTTGTGGGGCGGAGCGCTTTTACCCATAAGGGCGGGATCCATGTGAGCGCGCTCATGAGGCACCCTGAGACCTATGAGCATACAAAACCCGAGCTTGTTGGAAATAGCAGGCGGGTAGTGATTTCTGAACTTGCAGGCGCAAGCAATGTTCTATACAAGGCCCAAGAATTCTCTATACCCGTTGAACGTTCCTCGACTGGCACGAAGGCGATAATCAATATGGTCAAAGAGTTGGAGTATCAGGGATACCAATTTGAAGGGGCGGAGGCTTCTTTTGAGCTTCTCTTGCGACGTGCCATGGAAATGCACAAGAGCTTGTTTGAGCTCGAGGGCTTCAGGCTCATTGTCGAGAAGCGGGAATCCAACGGCCAGCCGGTGGCAGAAGCAAGCATCAAGCTCAGGGTAGGTGACCGGGTGCTGCATACTGTCTCCGAGGGGAATGGCCCGGTCAATGCCCTGGACGGAGCGTTGCGAAAGGCGCTTGAGGACGTATATCCCGAGCTCAAGAAGATCCGGCTGACCGACTACAAGGTCCGTGTCATAGATGAAGCTTCAGGCACCTCTGCCAAGGTCAGGGTCCTGATCGAATCCGCTAATGACCACCGCACCTGGGGAACTGTGGGGGTGTCTACCAACATAATCGAGGCCAGCTGGCGAGCGCTTGTGGATAGTATCGAATATGGCCTTTTATATGCTTCCGTGCCGTCAGACCTTGAGCCTCCGTCTGTCCGGAGCATGTAGCAGGAAAGTCAACGTGCCAAGAAGCGTAATGGCAGCGCCTATGCATTCCGTCATGCTCGGAAATTCTCTGAGCAAAAGGGAAGCTATGATAATGGCCGCCACAGGCTCTGAAAGCGAAATCATAGAGACAAGGACAACGGCGCTCGCCACGCTGGTATACTTGACAGATAGAACCCAGGTCATGAAATGAATGGCCAGGATCAGTCCTGTCATCAGGCAAAGGATCCAATCCTTTCGCCCGATTTTCGTGAAGATCTCCCTGTTTCGTCCAAATGAAACGGGCCCGAGGATCAAAGAGGCAATGAGCAGGCGATATGCCGCTATGATCACGGCTGGCGCCATCGATAATCTTATCAATGTCGCAGCGCTGGATGCCGCCAATATGCCCACAAAGAACACCAAATACGGAACGGCATTTCCGGTCAGGGGAGACTGCAGCGCGTTGCGCGAGGATAGGTGGCGTTCAGTGCTGCCGCATGTCGCGATGCCAGTTGTTGAATCGTTCAATTGTGAGGTCTTCCTTTCCAGGGGATTGCCGTGTGGGGCCAAAGCCGGGCCTGCATTTTCGTTGGCGCGACCACGCGCTGCGCGCCAGGTTTGCCACGAAGCATCAATGCCCCTAGGAGTGAGACAGCGGCAGTAAAGACAAATACATAGCGAAGGCCAAGCAAGCCTCCGATCATGCCTCCTGCAAGGGGAGCGACGAACCCACCCATGGTCCCAGCAGCTTGTTGTATGCCATAGGCACGTCCGCGGAAAGATTCATCCACCTTGGTGGCGATAAGAGCCGCAGCGCATGGCGCAATGGCAGCCATAAACACTCCGCTCACAAAATAAAAGATCGCAAATTGCCATATATTTGTGACCAGAGCTAATGCGAAAACTGAGAGGCCGGTCCCAATAAGGCCCCGAAGGAGCGCTCCATAATAGGATATTCGCTCGCCGAGACAGCTCCATCTGTAGGCTGTGAGAAGGAAACCCAGCCCCGGGAGGGAAAACACTATTCCGCTCAACCAGTGCGCTTCCACTGAAGAAAGTTGTTCGAGGTAGATTGTCAGGATGGGTTGAATAGCCCCTGAGACGATCCACGCTATCATCGTAGTCCCCATAACTACCAGGAGAACCGGGTTCCTAACCGCGATTCTGAAATCCTCCAGCAAGGAAGTCTCTACATTGATGCTCGCCTTGTTAGGCTCCTTTACGATCCAGATGACGAGAAGAGTAGAAAACAGGACTACGACGCCGGAAATCTGCATCGCGCCTCGAAATCCAAATAGACCTGCCAGCGCCCCGCCAATAGCCGGGCCAATTATCCCGCCCGTCGCTGACGCCGTCTGAGCTATGGCTACATAGCGGCCTGATAATAGCTCTGGAGTATTTGTGGCGATCAAGGCGATGGAACCGGGGATGAAACCCGTGAGGGCGCCATTTAAGAAGCGAAAGATGGCGAGCTGCCATGCTGTCTTGCATATGCTCATCCCCATATAAATGAGCACAAGGCAGATTCCCGCCCTCACTACCATGGGTTTTCTGCCGAAGCGGTCGGCGAGCTTTCCCCAAAGTGGCTGCATCACTATTCCTGAGACTGACTGCATGGCGAAAATGATGCCGGACCATTGCGCCAGGTCGCTATCAGGCACTCCGAGGTCGCGGAGGAATATGGGCAGGAAAGGGACGACCTGGTTCCAACTTACCGCAGCCAAGAAAATGGTAAAGGACAATACGTAGAGATTTCGCTTGTAGTAGGGCAGATGATAGGGTACCGATCTTCCTTCCAATTCGCTCGATTTCGCCTTTCTAATATTTTACTCATTCGATGAGGGAACTAGTTTTTTATTCGTGAGAAGAGCTGGTTTTCCTGCCTTGTGCCAGGTATTCTTCCTTGATGATTCCCATGATGATTTCATCCCAGTATTTGCCATTGTAGTACCTCTGATCGCGGATTCTGCCCTCTTCCTTAAAGCCGCATGCGGCATAGCAGTGCCTTGCCCGTTCATTGTATTCATAGACTCGCAAATTTACCTTGTGCATGTTGAGGAAATTGAAGGCAAATCCCAGGACCATCTGGATTGCTTCCCTTCCAATGCCCTTTCCAAGGAGATCTTCGCGACCAATGACGATACCGAGTTCACAATGACGGTTGCGATAGTCTATACGATGCAGCCCAATGGAACCTATATATTCAGACTTCGGGTCGTCCTTCAATGCTATGACGAAAATTCCTTCGTTCGGCGCTCCCTTTTTATGAAGTTGTCGCTCTACAAATTCCGTTGTTTCCTCGAGGGTTTGAGGAAAGAGCGGAAAGGCCAGATATTTGATGATATTCTCATTATTGACCCACCGCTGAATAGGCTCGATGTCATCACGCCGAAATTCTCTCAATACGATCTTTTCCCCCTGGAGCATGTCAGCCCCCTGCCTTTCGCCTGAATATTAAGCGACATGATATCATAGTTACAGGCTGCAGGCAAGGGAAAGTGAAAGAGAAATTTCACCCATGGCAGGTGGGCTTGTGGTGTTCTGGACATGAAAATGGATCGCGGAGTATAATGCCAGGGGAACCATGGAGTGGCGATTTTTCGATCTCAGAAGCCCTGCGCAGCTCTGCTGCGCCCAAATAAAGCAGGTATTGCTACGGATCTGTGGAATAATCCCACAAGAATAAGAAGGCAATTCGCGACGGACCGGAGAGGGGAGAAAGAGTTCTATAATGGGAGGGGGCGGGATGCAGATGCAGGTTGCGGTGATTCTAGCTGGGGGCAGGGGGACTAAGATGTGGCCGTATTCTGAGGTGAGGCCCAAAGCCTTGATCCCGATCTTGAATCAACCTGTCCTCGGAATGCTTCTCAAAAGTCTCAGAAATCTGAACACCAGCACGATAATCGTCACAGGCGGCTATCTTGGCAGCCAAGTTGAGGCGTATGTTTCGGGGCAAAGCGGGGTCACCTATGTGGACACCGCAAATTGCCTTGGGACAGCTTACGCATTGAAAAAGGCTCTTGCAGGCGTCACATGGGATGAATGCCTTGTGGTCTATGGAGATATAGTCGTAGATGAGGCTGATCTCAAACGTCTCGTGCAATTCAGGCGAGATTCCGGCGTCGCTGCCGCTGCCCTGGTGACCCCCATAGACGGGGAAAGACCCGGTGATTGGATCTGCGCTTCGGTTCAAGGTTCCAGCCTCAAGGAGGTCATTGGGCATCCAAGGGGCGCCAGTCACCGGATGTGCGGTATTTATGCAATTACAAAGGAAGTGTCCCAATATATCTGGTCCGCGTCAGGATCATTCAGAAATGTCCCGGTAGGCATGATGCCGCCGGTTGAATCTGAAATTGGAGATTCAATCCAGGCGATGATCGAGGCGGGCGTGGACGTGGGCGCGGTTGAGACGCAAGGTTATTTCGTTGACCTTGATAAGCCATGGCATATCCTCGAGGCGACAATGGCCCTAGGCAGGTATAGGTCAGCAGCCTTGAAAGAGAGTTCTATCCACCCGACAGCTCGTATATCTGATAAGGCGGAAATCAAGGGCCATGTGGTGATAGGCGAGAATAGCGTAATTGGTCCGCGCACCGTGATAAACGGCAATTTGTGGGTCGGTAAGGATACGATCATCGATAATGGTCCGATCCTTGGCGGTGGGGTGGTGATCGGAGATGGGTGCATCATCGATGATTACTGCAAGATCAATGATGGAAGTGTCGTCGGGAATCGGTGTAAGGTGCGTCATGGTGCGGAACTATCCGGGGTGATCATGGATAATGTTTACCTTTACCATTACATGATCATCTCTGGCGTTGTGGGCGTGTCCACCGATATAGGCGGGGGAACCATGTGTGGTGGGCTGAGGTTTGATGATGGGGAGACGGTCCATGTGGTGAAGGGCCGAAAGGAAATCCCGAAAGAGTTCGCAAATGCCGTATATATCGGTGATTATTGCCGCACCGGCATAGGCGCCATGATCATGCCGGGATGTAAGATCGGCTCATACAGTATAGTCGGTTCAGGGGTAATTCTTTATGACGATCTGCCATCAAGGACAATGGTGCTGGCTAAGCAGGAGATCGTGACAAAGCCATGGGGCCCGGAGAAATATGGATGGTAACTCAGGCGCGCTTAACCACGTAACAGGGTTTTTACATTGCCGGTTTATTCTGGTGAAGTATTGAGGCCTGGTTGGACGTCAAAGGTGTTGAAACAGATATGGTCAGGCTCAATGATGTTGGAAAGTGGGGGATGGTCGTTTGAAATCACGATTGGCGGTGTTCTTCATTTTGGTTTTGGGGATGATGTTTTCCATGGCAGTACCAGCATTTGGCGTCAGGCCCGGTTCTCCGCTCATTCCATATACAAAGGTGGTCCTGGAGAATGGGCTCACCGTGGTTGTGAAAGAAGTCCACTCGGCCCCAATAGCTGCGGTGGATATCTGGGTCGGGACAGGAGCTAAAAATGAGGATCCGGCGGACTCGGGCATATCCCATTTCTTTGAACATATGCTTTTCAAGGGCACGGAAAAGCGCAAAGTCGGGCAGATAGCGCGCGAGATCGAGTCTATGGGTGGATACCTCAATGCTATGACATCGCTTGATACTACCCACTATTTCGTCGTAGTTCCCAGCGAGGAGATAGACTTCGCCCTCGACGTGCAGGCTGACGCGATCATGAATTCAACTTTCGACCCAACTGAAATAGAACGCGAGAGAAAGGTGATACTCGAGGAACGAAGCCTTCAAGAGGATAATCCGCAGAGTAAATTGGGATGGATGGCTTATCAAAAGGTATTCGCTGGAACCCCGTATGCTAATGATGTGCTGGGGACTGTTGAGTCTCTCAATAGCATCAATCGCGATACCTTCCTAAAGTATCATCAGAAGTATTACGTCCCAAACAACATGGCCGTAATAGTAGTCGGGGACGTTGATACGCAAAAGGTGATAAGCAAGGTCAGGTCCTTGTTTAGGGATTTTAAGCCCAGGGAAATAGAGCCTGTGGCTCATTTTGAGATTCCCAGGCTCAAAGAGATACAGCGGGTCGAGGCGGAAAAGCATGTAGACCAGACATATCTTTATTTCGGCTTCCCCGGCCCTTCAAAGACTGCAAAGGATACGCCCGCCCTTACGGTGCTTGGGGTAATACTCGGTGGCGGCAGGAGTTCGAGGCTTTACCAGAGCCTCAGGGAAGACAAGAAGCTGGTTAACGCTGTTTCCGCAGGGTACCAGCCTCTCCAGGATATTGGGATGTTCGCGATCTATATGCAGACCAAGGATACCGACATCTCGACCCTGGAGGAGGAAGTTCGTCGTGAGCTTAAAAGCATAAGAGATAAAGGAGTAACGCCAGAGGAGCTTTCCCGCGCGAAGGCCATTGTCAGAAGTAGTTTCGCTTTTGCTTCTGAGACGAATGCGGGCATAGCCTCTCTGTTAGGCGAGTTTGAAGTGAGCGGTAGCGCTGAAGATGCTACTGAATATGAGGCGAGAATTCAGCAAGTCACAGCCCAGGATGTCCAGCGAGTCGCCAGGGAATATCTCGATCCGGCGGGGTATGTTCTCTCAATAGTAAAACCTCAGGGGGTGAAATAGATGATGAACGCGGTTAGGGTCCTTGGAAGTAATGTAAAACCCCGCCCCATGGTTTTCCTCCTGTGTGCCATGATATTAGGTTTGGGGGTATTGATTTTGGCTTTGCCTTCCTGTGCGAAGGATTCCGCGGATTCTGCCCGAACTCATGCCTCTATCTCTAAAACAGTCTTCGATAATGGTTTGACCCTGCTCGTCAAGCCAAATCCGGCAAATGAAGTGGTGGCAGTCAATGTCTTTGTGAGAATGGGTCTTATGTATGAGCCCCTCCAGAAGGCAGGATTATCGACGCTGACTCAGAGAGTGTTGACAATGGGAACCACTTCCCGAAGCGCGCAAGAGATCGCAAACGAGACGGAATCAGTGGGCGCTCATATTGGAGCAAGCGCCAGCCATGATTATGGAAATGTAGTATTGCTCACCACCCGCGAGGGGTTCGAGCGATCCATGAAGGTATTTCTCGATGTTCTCCAAAATCCTACCTTCCCCCAGGAAGAGGTGGAGAAGGAGAAGAGTATGCTTTTGCAACAAATTGCTACCATGGAGGATCAGCCATTCAATGCTGCATTGATAGTCTTCCTGAAAAGTTTCTATGGAGACCATCCATATGCATACCTCCCGACAGGGACTTTGGAGACTGTGTCAGCTCTGAAACGAGAGGATCTTGTGGATTGGTTCCGGAAGGT
The DNA here is from genome assembly GCA_013178415.1 of Bacillota bacterium. Lineage (NCBI taxonomy): Bacteria > Bacillati > Bacillota > Bacillota bacterium. The sequence continues at coordinate 26,063 of JABLXA010000015.1, forward strand.
ATATGTGCCCAATAATATGGTGATCACAGTGGTGGGGAATGTAGACCCCGCGGAGGTCTCGAGGCTATTCGCCGATAGCCTTGGCAAACTCCCCCGGGGGAATCCCCTGGAGCCTGCCAGGGTCGCGCTTTCCACCAAGGCGGGGAATATAGAGTCATATAAGCAAAAGAATACTCAGGCCCTATTCTTTGTCCTTGGATATCCTGGACCTGACATTCTCAACGAAGACGCCCCGGCAATGGATGTGCTCAATACTATCTTGGGCGCGGGCATGAGTTCCAGGCTTTTTGTGGAGCTTCGGGACAAGAAGGGGCTTGCCTATGCTGTGAGCTCTGGATATTTACGGCAAGCTGGGCCCTCGTGCATTTTCGCCTTCATGGCGACTGCTCCCGCAAATTATAAGGCCGCAAGGGATGGGATGATAGCTGAGTTCGAAAAGCTCATGAAGGAGGAAGTGAGCCCCGATGAGCTTATGTCGGCGAAGAAGTTCGTGAAAGGCATCTATATCATGAGCCACGAAACCAATTCTGCCCAGGGCTCTTTCTTGGGCAGATATGAGATGTTGGGACTCGGATATGAATATGATCAGAAATATCCTGAGCTCATTGAAAAGGTTACAGCAGCGGACATAAAGCGGGTGGCCAAAGAATACTTCGATTACTTCACCATCGGGGCTTTGTCCCCAGTTCCTTTGGGAGAATGAGCGACACAGAAAGAGCGGGCAACTGGCAATATACAAAACGTCAAGCAATAAGCTAGTGTATCTAGGGAAATCGTCCGGCGTTAGCTCACCGGACGATTTCCTTTTGGAGGAAATATCGCGTCAGCGAAAGTCTTTCCATTGCCGGGATGCGTCTTGATTTCGGGTATCTTGATTATCAAAGCCACCTCATCACAGTTAGGGAATCTCGGGCAATTTATGCAATCCTTCCAGACCTTTTGCGGGAGCTGTTCCTTTTCGATGCGTGTAAAACCGCATTTTTCGAAGAAGACAGGCTGGTAGGTCAGGGCAAAGACATATGGTATCCCAAGATCTCTGGCCTCTGCTAAGAGGCTCTCAACGAGCCTTCTTCCTATCCCCGTCCCGGTCTTATGCGGGGCTACTGCCAGAGCGCGTATCTCAGCAAGATCGCTCCAGATAACATGGAGCGCTCCTGTGCCCAATATCTCTGGCTTTCGCGATCCATCAGCGTTTTCCGATATATTAATATCCTCGGCGACCATAAATTCCCTAAGACTCTCATAAAGCATGCTGAGCGATCGCGGCAGCATAAGTCCCTTGTCTGCATAATTATTCACTAATTGTTGAATATTTTCTACATCAGTAATTCTAGCCTTTCGAATCGTCACCAATGCGAGAAGCCTCCTTTTCAGGGATAATTCGCTCTTTCTCCTTGATCTCCTTCAATCCATGGGCCGCATTTTAATGAAATTTTATGAGAGGTTTAATTTCCTGCTGGACTATGCTAAAATACAGACTGGTAATCTTGGGGGCCGGCTTAAATCGCTTCGATTGTTTATCGGGTTTCTAGAAAAGTAGGAGGACCGTTTCATGAGGAAGATGTGGGGCATTATTCTTTTCATGGGGCTATGCTTTGTGGCCCTTAGCCTCGTTCTGTCCGGTTGTAAGGGCAAAAATCCAGCTCCGGCAGGATCGACTGGAACATCCCATAAGGTTCTCACCATTGCAGGCTCCACCTCCGTTCAGCCCTTTGCAGAACTCCTGGCAGAAGATTATATGAAACTCAATAGCGGAGTTGTGATCAATGTTCAGGGCGGAGGGTCGAGCGCGGGGGCTCGGGCTGCCATGAATGGGGTGGCCGACATTGGAGCCATGTCGCGTGATCTTGCGCCGGAGGAAAGGACTTTGCAGGAAATCGTGATCGCCCGTGATGGTATAGCTATCATAGTGAATCCCAAAAACCCCCTGAGTGATCTCTCTCTTGAACAGGTGAGAGGAATATTCTCCGGCAGGTTCACCAGATGGAGCCAAGTTGGGGGAATGGACAAGCCAATTCATGTGGTCACCAGGGAAGAGGGGTCCGGCACAAGGGGCTCATTCGATGAGATGGTCATGCATGGCGAGGACGTCACACCAGCTGCGGTAGTTCAGGATTCTAACGGCGCTGTCAGGGAAACGGTAGCTGGCGATGTGGCTGCCATCGGATACATCTCCCTCGGCCTTGTGAACGCGAGGGTGAAGGGGCTCGCCATTGATGGGGTTGAACCCACGGTGGAGGCGGTCACGGAGGGGCGGTATTCCATAGCAAGGCCGTTCCTGTTTGTGTCGAAGGAGAAGCCTGCGGGACTTGCGAAGGATTTCATCGATTTCGTCCTCAGCAAGGAGGCCCAGGCGAAGCTCGCACGGGAAGGACTTGTGCCAGTCAGATAGGGTAGGAGGCGGGTACGACTGATGAGACCCTTGGAGAAGGTGATTGAGAAGATCCTGCTAGTGACAGCGCTGTCTGCTATTGCGGTGCTTGCCTTGATCACGATCTTCATCTTTAAAGAAGGATGTCCCATTATGTTCAAGATAGGAATCCCGGAGTTCATATTTGGCGGAAAATGGTCGCCTAGCAAGGGAATCTTTGGGATATTCCCCATGATCATAGGGTCATTATGGGTTACATCCGGTGCATTGGTGGTAGGGCTTCCGCTGGGATTGGCTTGCGCGATCTTCCTTTCCGAGATGTCACCTGAAGGGCTGAGCGCCATACTAAAGCCCGCTGTCGAACTGCTCGCCGGTATTCCGTCAGTAGTATATGGATTCATAGGACTTGTGGTATTGGTGCCATTTATTCGCGATTTCCTCGGCGGCCCCGGATTTTCTGTGTTGGCGGGCGCCCTAGTTCTCGGGATCATGATTCTTCCCACCGTGACCAGTGTATCATATGATGCCATAAAATCCGTTCCGAAAGCATATCGGGATGGGATGCTTGCCCTAGGAGCGACCAGGTGGCAGACTATCAAGATGGTCCTGCTGCCGGCTGCAAAGCCTGGTATAGTTGCAGGTGTGATTCTTGGCATGGGACGAGCTGTGGGTGAGACAATGGCTGTCATAATGGTTGCAGGGAATGCCACGATAATTCCAAAATCGATCCTATCACCAGTTAGAACTCTCACCAGCAATATCGCGCTTGAGATGGGCTATGCCGCGGGTGATCATCGCCAGGCGCTATTTGCGACAGGTGTCGTTCTGTTTGTTATAATCGCTGTTCTGAATCTTCTTGCGAGGTGGATCGCTGTGGGGAGGACCGCCCGATGAGCGTCTTATCTTCTAATGAGAAGCTTAGAGATTCAATCATGACAAAGATATTCTTCTTTGCTACCATGTTGACCATTGGTCTGCTCGTGTTTATCGTTTTTTACGTGTTGAAGAATGGCCTTCATGTGGTGACGCTGCGTTTTCTACTGGAGTCACCCGCGGAAATGGGGCGTTCAGGCGGCATCTACCCGGCTATCATTGGCACCATAGCTGTAACCGGGCTCAGCATTTTGATCGCAGGGCCGATAGGCGTAGCTACCGCCATATACCTTACCGAATATACACATGAGGGCGCTATCTCCAAGGTCGTTCGTTTTGGCACCGAGAATCTTGCGGGGATACCTTCGATAATCTTCGGGCTTTTTGGATTTCTCTTCTTTGTAGTTTACCTGGGTCTTGGGTGGTCTATATTATCAGGCGCGCTCACTCTATCAGCGATGATTTTGCCCACCATAGTGCGAACATCTGAGGAATCCATAAACGCGGTCCCAAAGGCTTACCGGGAGATTAGCTATGCGCTGGGAGCGACACGCTGGCAAACGGTGACAGGAGCGGTCCTGCCTTCAGCGCTTCCGGGAATTGTCACCGGGATCGTGCTGGCCATAGGCAGGGGGATTGGTGAGACCGCGGCGGTGATCTTCACTGCCGGGGCATCTCTTGGGGTGCCTTCCTCGATTTTCGATCCAGTGAGGACGCTTCCGGTTCATTTCTATATTCTGGCGCGCGAAGGAATTTCCATGGAGAACGCGTACGGCACCGCGGCAGTCTTGATAGTGGTGATCCTTGTTATCAATATCCTGGCATACTGGGCGATGCGTAGATTTTCGGCCAAGAGCACTGTTTGACGCCCCTTTGTCCGGTAGCCGTCGTGATGGGAGTGGCTTATTTGGTGCAAAGAACAGATGACTCCTCTCAACAGGTAAAGGTTTCGGTAAAGAACCTGGAATTTTATTATGGTAATCTCCAGGCCCTGAAGGGTATCAGCACTGAAATAAAATGTAATGAGCTCTTTGTAATCATGGGCCCGTCCGGAAGTGGCAAAACTACCTTTTTGCGGACGCTCAATCGCCTTGGGGACATAATCCCCGGGACTTCGGTCAAAGGGAAGATCTTGATAGATGGCAAGGATATTTACGGGCCACAGGTGGATGTTGCAGATCTCAGGCGAAGGGTTGGTATGGTCTTTGCCCTGCCGATCGCTCTTCCTATGAGCATCTTTGATAATGTAGCTTATGGACCACGAAAAAGGGGGATCCGCAGGCATTCTGCGCTGCAGGAGATAGTGGAGCGGGCTCTAAAGGCGGCTATTCTATGGGATGAAGTGAAGGATAGGTTGCATGATCATGCAGGACGCCTTTCCGGGGGACAGCAGCAGCGACTTTCCATCGCCCGCGTGTTAGCTGTTGAGCCCGAAATCATTTTGTTGGATGAACCCACATCCGGGCTTGACCCTATTTCAACCCTGCGTATCGAGGAATTATTGCATGAGCTTGTCAAACAATACACTGTCGTCTTGGTGACCCATAATCCCTTGCAAGCGGCCCGCGTGGGAGGGGAAGTCGCTTTCTTCTTCATGGGTGAGCTGGTTGAACGGGGCCCGGCAGGACGGATTTTCACTTCCCCTTCGGATAAGAGAACTGAGGATTATATAACGGGGAAATTCGGTTGATCATATCCTGCCTTGCAGCGTAAAATCTTTGTAACTTTTGAGAGGAATATATATGGAAAGCGGTAATAAGATAGACATCGATCATCTTAACTTGTATTATGGTAATATGAAGGCCTTGAAAGATATATCTCTTGGTTTTCCCAAGAACGCCATTACTGCCTTGATAGGGCCGTCAGGATGTGGCAAGTCCACCCTTCTGCGGTGTTTGAACCGCATGAATGATGTAATCCCAGGAGTCCGAATCGAAGGACGTGTCTTCTTGGACGGGTCAGACATCTACGATCCCGATACAGATGTTACCGTGCTGCGAAAGAGGGTGGGGATGGTATTTCAGCGACCTGCGGCTTTTCCGCTCAGCATATATGAGAATGTGGCATGTGCCCCTCGTGTGCATGGCGTCAATGATAGGGCAACCCTTGATGAGCTTGTAGAGAAAAGTTTGCGCGGGGTGGGGTTATGGGATGAGGTGAAGGACCACCTGAGGAAATCCGCTCTGGGGCTTTCACTGGGGCAGCAGCAGCAGCTGTGCATCGCCAGAGTGATAGCTACGAGCCCTGAGGTTATTCTGCTGGATGAACCTTGCTCTGCGCTCGACCCGGCATCTACTTTGCGAATCGAGGATCTCATGCGACAGCTCCAGCAGCGCTATACGATAATCATCGTTACGCATAATATGCAGCAGGCGGCGAGGGCGTCAGACAATACCGCGTTCATGTTGGATGGAGAGCTTGTAGAGTTTGGAAAGACAGGAGATATCTTCACCATGCCGTCAGATAAACGCACTGAAAGCTATGTCACCGGACGACTTGGGTGACTATGTAGGAGTTTTTGATGGAGGGGATATGCTATGTCGAGTCCGAGGAAAAAGTTTGACGCCGAACTCGCCGAGCTTGATGATTCGCTTCTCCGGATGGGAACCATCGCTGAGGAGATGCTTGGCAAGGCGCTCATCGCCCTTGCCAACCGCGATCTGGCTTTGGCTGATGAAACGATCGATATGGATGACCTGGTCGACCAGCTGAACCTAGATATCGAGACTACCTGCCTTCGTCTGATTGCGACTCAACAGCCTGCGGCGCGCGATCTCAGGATCATCTTTGCTGCGCTGAAGATCGCCGGAGATGTGGAGCGCGTTGGGGACTATACCGTGGATATTGCCAAGACAGCGAAGAAACTTGCTGATAGGCCTCTTTTTAAGCCATTGGAAGATATTCCACGTCTCCAGCAGTATGTCCGCCAGATGCTACGGGAGACTCTCGATGCTTTTGTAAGCCGCGATCTGAGTTTGGTTCATAAGATGATAGAAGATGATGATCAAGTAGATCATCTTTACAAAAGTCTCCATGACGAACTCATCGAATTCATGAAGAGAGATCCCAAGACCGTGGATCAGGCAGTGGATCTCCTTCTCATCGCGCGGTACCTGGAGCGCATCGCAGACCATATCACAAATATTGGCGAGAGGGTATTCTATGTAGAGACAGGGGAGCTAAAGGAGTTGCACTAAATCTGGCAATAATGCCGCCAGGCTCCCGGCGCCTTGCGGCATAGATCCGAGGCCATACTACCCGAGGGCCTCGGATCACAGAGCGACTTGCAGCAAGGTCGCGTCCATTGGAGGGACATCGCCGGCCCGGTGCCACGTTCGCTGGCGGAGGATGACATCATCGCATCGATGGGCGCATATAGATCTCCTGTAGCGCCGGGTCACCGGTTGCCCGCGCGCAGGAGCATCTCATGGCGGGGAGAATGAATTCATGCGCCCTGAATCAGTGGCCAGAGGGACACTCATTTTGACTGCAAGTGGTGTAATTACAAGGTTTATTGGCTTTGCAGTGAGGATCATATTGGTGAGGATCATGGGACCCGAGGGGATTGGCTTATTCTCTCGGGTCTCTGCTATGTATATGCTCATCCTGTCCATGGCAAGCGCGGGCATACCTGTCGCTGTGGCGAAGCTCTCGGCGGAAGAACTCGGCCGGCACAGCGAGTCCTCTGCAAGGCGGATCGCGCATGTTGCCGTGTTGGTCAATATAGCCACGGGCATCCTGGCAATGTCGGCATTTATTTTATTTGCCCGCCCCCTATCATCTGCTATCCTCAGGGATATCAGATTATACCCCATCATGCTGGCCATCTCCCCTGCACTTGCTGTCGTTCCTGTCTCATCTGTTCTCAGAGGATTGCTGCAGGCATATCAGTGGATGACCCCGATTGCCGCCAGTCAGATAGCAGAACGCATCGCTTCAGGTATGGCAAATGTGGTTCTCGCAAGCACGCTTATATCCCATGGGGTTGAATATTCCGCTGCTGGATTGGCCTTGGGAATGGCCATAGGTGAGGTCGTCGGGTTGGCAGTGATGGCATGGGCATGGCATGTTTATGGCAGATATCCCGGGGACCGGCGAAAATCAATAAAGCGCGAAGCGGGGACCAGGCCTGGGGAAAATATGGGGACGCTCCCCATCATGACGCGCCTCTTTGGTATAGGGATACCCGTGGCGGGCGCTAGAGCCGCCGGATCTTTCTCCGGCGCGGTGATGGCTGTCTTGATTCCTGAGCGTCTTATGATGGCCGGATTGGATATAGGGAAGGCTACGGCCGTCTATGGAAGCTTCCAGGGTATAGCAATGGCCGTTGTCTTCTTCCCTACGGTATTTACCTTTTCCCTCAGTTCGAACCTGGTCCCTGCCATATCCCGAGCTGGGGGGGCAGGTGATTGGACCCGCATTCGGGAGCGCATCAAGGATTCCATTCTGATAACCATATTGACCGGTCTCATATCCACAATTTTCTTCGTATCAGCTGGCGATTTCATCTGCAAACGCCTTTTTGATACGCCGGACGCTACACCCGTTCTCATCGCCTTGAGCATTGGCTCGACCATGATCTATCTCAGAATAACCACTGGCGGCATCATGCAGGGGCTTGGACTTATAGGGCTTGCCACATCGAATTACATCGTCGGGATCCTCCTGACTCTTCTTCTCACATATCTCCTTGTCCCAAACCCCGCCCTCCACATATATGGCGCTGTTATGGCTACTCTTGCAGGGAACATGGTAAATGCATGCTTGAATTGGGCCGCCATCAACCGGTATCTTCATCGATTCCCCATGATGAAAGGGACCTCATTGAATAGATTCCCTGTATCGAAAGGGACTTCGTTTGATCTTTTCTTTAATAGGATCATGCAGGAATTCGGCAGAATCTGGCGAATCTTTTTCCATGTGTAGTCAGGGTGTGGAAAATTTTGCTTTAAAAAATGGAAAGGGGATAACCGCGCATGTGGCATTGCCCGCGGAGAAGGGCTATGTCGCGGTAACAGCATGACAGGGGAGATAGAGAGGTCTATTTCTGCCATTCCTTCAGTGCGCTCCTGTAAGGTCGTGTTCAATGCTGATAAGGAGATCGATCAGGTATTCGTCTGGGCGGGTTTCGAGCCGGGGCTAGATGAGAAAGCCAAACTGCGACAGATCAAGTCACTTGTCAGATCCGTTGTTGGAACCGTGGCTCTCAAGCATAATCATGAGCTTGATTATCGCAAGGTCAAGATACTCGAATATGAGGAGCATGGTTCAGGTGATTCTGAAGACTCTGCCGCCTCAACCGAGGGACCTGATTTCTTGGTGAATCTTGGTAATGGTGCCTGTACTGGTGAGGATACTGCCAGCATACCTGGGTCTGGCGATGCCACGGAAGATATGGCGAAGAATGAACAGGGTACCCCACCCCCGGATGGAATCGTGATGGTGAAGGTTCGTCCGAGGATAAAGCTGGTGGCTGCTTATATTCGCTATCACACGGTCCCCGAAGTTGTGGTGGAATTCCGATACCTTGGGAAGGACTTTTCCGGGAAAGCACCTGTTGAGGACAAGCTCGACGATAGTACTTTTGAAGCCTTTAAGCAGGCATTTGAAGCTACCGGTCTCGGCAAGGTGAAATTGATCCATATCGCCGAGGTGAGTCTGGCTCTCTCTCAACCTAAGGTTGTGTTGGTCAAGCTTCTACTCACATTACCCAATAATGAGAAATTTGAACTTGTAGGGGCTGCGGAAGAGAAGGGCGATAGGATTTTGAGTGTGGTGAAAGCTTGCCTGGATGCCATAAACCGTAAGGTTACAAATCCAGTCTGATTGCACCGTAGATAACGATAATGATATAGTCTGCCCGGCTGACCGGACCGGACAGCCAACCGAACCGAACCTGTTCTAAATTCTTGAATGGGGGAGGTTTGGACGATGAAGAAGCTGTGGGCGGTTATCATCACCCTGGCTCTTACATTGAGCTACGCCGCGACAGCATTGGCTGACATGGTCATCATCAAGCCGATGCACTAAACGATGTTTCTTGAGTGAGCCCCTTGCCGGGCAGGCTTTATTCCTTGTCGGTCCTTGCCGGTGCCCACGAAAGCAGACTGGTTATCGAGTGAAGAGGGGGGAGACATGTGACTTGCCGTAAATTGCTGTCGTTCCTTGTGTGGGTCGTTGGACTTGGAGGACTTGCATCTGTAGCATTGGCTGGTAAATTTTGGTTTACGAAACCAGATCTTGACCTTGTGATATTCTTGATCCTGATGTTACATAACTCAGCGAATGGCGTAGATGCTTCAAATGCGATCTTTCTCCTGACTCTCCCCATACTCATGCCTATTGCATATGCTTTCGGGCCTTTCTGGGCTGGGCTCGTTGCCTGCCTTGGCACTGTGGATCGTGAACAAATGAAATTCCCCCTGCCATTTTTTATTCTAAATCGCGGGATTTCGTCCGCTGCAGCGGTAGCGAGCGCTTTAACCCTACACCTCGCCATGGGGAAGATGCCCGAGGTCTTTACCTTTATGCTTTCAGCCACGGCTCAGGTTTTGACCATCGGAATTCTCTATATTGCCATCCAATCACTTCAGTGTGCATGCACCGGAAGTGAGGACAACTACCTCAGTCATGCCCTGGCCCTGACCAAGACTATCATTCCAGGTGCTGCCTTTGGGGCGTTGTTCACCTATTTATATCTAAATTATTCGGTCCTCGGGGTTGTGGCCGGATATATTGTCCTTTGCGCTGTGCGATCTCAGACTCTCTTCGGCCATATAGATGCCCGCTACAGACTGAATCTTATCAAGGCGCTGCTCAGAACCTCATATTCAAAGGACCCTGATCTCATGCTCCACTTGGAGAGGGTGGCCTATTTCAGCAGAAGGATAGCAAGACGTTGCGGATATTCATGGTCTAAGATGCATATCTTCGACGAAGCATGTTACCTGCACGATATCGGGAAATTGGAGATAAGCGACGATATCCTGAAAAGCCCCCGGGTTTTATCTGCTCAGGAATTTGAGGAAATAAAGAAACATCCTGAGCGTGGCGCGAAGTTCATTGATGACATACCGATGGACGATGGCACTCGTTCTATGATAAGGAACATTATACTGCATCATCACGAAAGATATGATGGGAAGGGATATCCAAGAGGTCTCGCCGGGGACGCGATTCCACTGGAAGCCCGGATTGTGGCAGTGGCAGATGCATGGGATGCCATGACTGGCAGGCGTCCATATCGACGGCCCGCGAGCCGGATGGACGCCATGGATGAACTCAGGAAAAATGCAGGGACACAGTTCGACCCATACGTCGTAGAAGTTTTCTTAGATGTGCTAGAAAACGATCCTGATATCCTTGGGAATGATCCGGCGGTTGGATATCCCGAGGTCGGCCATTCCCTTAACCTCGAGGCGGCCCGGACTTCCTAGAGGAGAGAGCAGGGAAATTGGCTATAGAGGAAGCGAAAAGAGATGTCCATGGCAGGGCAGACATAGAGGTTCAAGACAGGGCGGGCGAAGAATGTTGCAGCGGGGATGGGGCTTTTCTTCAGTGCGACGAAAAGCTATTTTCTGACTTGGTGGCAGCCCTGTCAATGGTAATGGACGTAGAGGAGGAAAGGAAGCTCTATCACGGATGGAGGGTAGCTGCCCTCACTGGCTTTGCATCTAGGGCCGTTGCCCATGACTCGGAAGAGTTGCTGCCTATAGCTTTCTATGCGGCGTTATTGCACGACATCGGAGCCGCAGGTTTGAGTGACCACATGATCCATTATCCGACTTTAGCCTCCCAATTAGCGGTTCCGGAAATAATCGCGCATCCAGCAAGAGGAGCAGAGATCATCTTGGAGCTTCCTGGTATGGAAGCGGCCTCCAGGATGATTTTGGAACATCATGAGTATTGGAATGGAATCGGATACCCTGCGGGGAAGGCGGGGGATGAGATTTCACTAGGCGCCCAGATTATACGGGCTGCCGATGTTTTTGATCTCATTGTGCGTGAGAAAATCTCCGGAGATCCGCGTGATTTGAGATCAGAGGTCTTGCGTAGATTTGAAGCGCGTTCAGGCGAAGAGCTTTCTCCTCTCGTTGTCAGGGCCATAGCTGACATCGTATCCTCTGATTCAGATGGGCGGTTTTCTGCGCTCGTGAACCCGGAAGGGCTCCAAGATCTCGTCAATCAGATGCGCCATCAGATGCCTTCAATAGAGCCTACTTGTAGGCGTGGACCCCTGAAGACCATTCTCACCATCTTTGCGAAGATCATCGATGCGAAACATCAATACACCGCGGGCCATTCCGAACGCGTCGCCCGCTATTCCCTCATTATCGGGATGCAGATGGGGCTCAAGGAGAGAGAGCTACAGCTGCTCGAGGCCAGCGCTTTGCTCCATGATACCGGCAAGGTTTCAGTGCCGAGGTCTGTCCTAGATAAGAAAGGCTCGTTGGCTGCTGAGGAGATCTCATTGATCAGGCGTCATGCCTCGTTGACCATTGAGATATTGAGTCTTATAACCAGATTTGAAGATGTAGCCTGGATTGCCGGTCATCATCATGAACGTTATGATGGCAAAGGGTATCCGCACGGGCTCAAAGGCGATGAAATCCCCCTATGTTCACGCATAATCGCCGTAGCTGATGCATACGATGCCATGACTTCGACGAGACCATACCAAAAGACATTATCCCCTTCAGAAGCTGTCGGCATCCTATTAAAAGAATCCGGCAGACAATTCGACCCCAGCGTGGTGGATGCCGCCGTGCATTCACTCCCCTCCCTTTAATCTCGATATATTTGCCATAGGTATGAATTGAATGAACTGGTAATAATAATATCGGCAGGTCCATGCCATGTAATGCTACATGAATCGGCCTTTATAGCCCAAATCTCTTTTCGGGATAGACCCCCATGCCGCATAGGTGGCACCAACAGAGGATGAAAATGGTAGCCATCCATTTTCGGGGTAGTCGGTCATACCGGGCGTCGCCCAGCACCATCGAAAGGACGAAAATGGTGCTCGGCTGTCTTCAAAGTAGACATAAGGGAGGCATTTAGAATGCATGTGATCTTATTGGCAGGTGGAAGAGGGACAAGATTACACCCTCTGACTCAGGACCTGCCAAAACCCATGGTGCCGGTGGTCAACAGACCGTGGTTGCACCATCTACTCGAGATAGTAGGAAGACTGCCCATCGTTGATATAAGGTGCGCGGTCCACTACCGGTGGGAAGCCATAAGAAATATCAAATGGTCTAGCATAAGGGGAAATGTGCCGGTGGAGCTTGTCGTGGAACGTGAGGCGCTTGGCACGGGTGGGGCAATTAGGAATGCAGCTAATGGCGTCACGATGACCTTCATGGTATTGAACGCTGATATTGTACCAGGAATGGACCTTTGTGAATTATTGGAAAGGCATAGAAAAATAGGGGCAGACTGTACTATCGCCCTGACGCAGGTTGAGGATCCAAGCGCCTATGGAGTTGTAGAGCTGTCACCGGATGGCAGAATCTTGAGATTTGTGGAAAAACCAGCCCCTGGCACGGCCCCCAGCAACCTTATCAATGCAGGCGTCTATGTTATGGAACCCTATATATTAGATTCTATTCCGCAAGGCAGGCCGATATCAGTGGAGAGAGAGATATTTCCGCAGCTAATTGAGCAGGGAGCAAGGATATATAGCTATATTTCGCCTGCGTATTGGAATGATATAGGGACTCCAAAAGGATACCTTTCAACTCACTGGGATATCCTACAAGACAGGATGCCCATCAGATTCCCGGATGGCCTTTCTCTGCATAATGGAAAGGAAGACATTAGGGTTGGGCGCAGGGTGCGGATTGACAGCGGGGCCAGACTCATTGGGCCTGTGCTTCTTGGGGACGGGTGTGTCATCAGGTCAGGCGCGGTGGTAGGGCCCAATGCTGTACTTGGGCCAGATGTCAAGATAGGCAACAGGAGCATAGTTCAAAATAGCGTGATATGGGCAGGAGCTCAGATAGGCGATAATTCCATGGTGGAAGAGTGCATCATTGGATATAACACGATAGTTGAAGACCGTTCCACCGCAAGGGCGGAACTCATTCCCAGCCGCGGGCTATGGAGAGATACTGCAAGACCGGCCATTGTGTGAAGGTCTGAAGGGCGAAGAAGGAGGCGAAGTTTTGTGAAGTCTGCTAACAGCTTGCGGCTGAGTATTATATTTCTTTCCACCTATCCTCCGAGGCAATGTGGCATAGCGACCTTCACATCCAACTTGGTCCAAAGTGTCAGTATGGCGCCGGGGCGGCCACGACTCAACATAATAGCCGTAACTGATAGGGCAGGAAGCTACCGCTATGGTGAGTATGTAGTCATGGAGATTGAGCGAGATAATAGGAGAGGTTATGAAAGAGCGGCGGATTCTATAAACAATTCCCCATATGACATAGTCTGTGTCCAGCATGAATTCGGGATCTTTGGAGGTGAGGATGGGGATTATTTGCTAGATTTCCTTGGGCGAGTCAGAAAACCCGTGGTGACTACCCTTCATACAATCTTGGCTGAGCCTGATATGCATAAGGTAGAATTGATGAGGGCTGTAGCTCGGAAGAGCGCATTACTTGTGGCCATGCTCCGCAAGGGCATTGACATCCTTGAGGAAGGCTATGGTATTCCCAGACGCAAAAGCGTGTTCATTCCCCATGGCATTCCTGCTATAAGGGCCAGGTCCCGCCAGGAAATACGACGCAGCCTTGCTCTAGGAGAGAGACCGACCATTGCCACTTTCGGTTTGATCAACCCTGGGAAGGGAATTGAATACATGATCATGGCCATGCCACAGATTGTAAATTATATTCCAGATGCCCTTTACCTTGTACTGGGGAAAACCCATCCCGAAGTGAAGAAGAGGTACGGGGAAAGCTACCGTGAGAGTCTTGTCAAGCTGGCGCATGATCTCGGTGTCGGGAATAATGTGAGGTTTGTAGATGAATACCTCACGGAGAGGGAGCTTGTGGAATATCTTCTTGCTTGCGATGTGTATGTGACCCCCTATGTCAGCCGCGAGCAGATAACCAGTGGTACCCTGGCTTATGCCATTGGGCTTGGAAAGGCCATAGTCTCCACCCGGTACTATTACGCGGAGGAGATGCTGGCCGGAGGGCGGGGACTTCTTGTGGATTTCAGGAACCCTGGCGATCTGGCGGAGGCAGTGGTCACGATACTTACATCAAACGACCTTCGTATGCGCCTGGAGAGGTCCACCTCACTCTTGGGATCTAATATGTCATGGCCCAAGGTGGGTCAAATTTATGCCAAGCTTTTTGCTGATGTGGCAGCCCGAAGCGGGCGGGTCACCAGGGTGGGGGAGCAGACCTTGACTCTGGGGCAAAAGTCCAGCGTGAGGTGAATTTCCAGTGCAGCTCTGCAAAGATTTCCCTCCATTGCCCCAGGGCAATTTGACGAACAGCTTAGCGTCGTATTTGACCATGATGGATCTGGCAAGGGCTATAGAGGCATCGCAGCAAATGCATGATTCCAGCAAGGGTTATAGGGGCATCGCAGCAATTCGCGTGATTTAGGATTACATGAGTATCCCCTCCCAGGAGGTTTTTGAGAAAAGATGGCGAAGACGAAGACAGAGATGGCGAAGACCATCTACGCCATTGACCGATCCTCAATGGCTGATTTCAAGATATCCGGAGGTGTGAGCTATGCGGTTAGGATTCTTTACTGCCTGTTTCCGGCGCAAGCCGATAGCAGAGGTGGCGGACTGGGCATCCGCCCAGGGGTTTACTGCTCTGGAAGTTGCATGCTGGCCATATGACAATACACGGGATTATTCATCTACCACTATTGATGTTGAGGCACTCACTCCAGAGGAAGCCCATGAGATCAATGAAATGCTCAAGAGTAAAAACCTCATCATCTCTTCCCTGGGTTATTATGATAACATGCTTCATTCTGATCCCAGGCAGCGCGAGGCACATCTGCGACACTTGACCAAGGTCATGGATGCCGCGCATATGTTGGGTGTCGGCTTAGTGGGCACCTTTATAGGCCGGAATATCGAGCTATCTGTCGCAGATAATCTCAAGGAAGCGGAAAGAGTCTTCTCAGACATTATGAAATACGCTGAAGACCGAAATCTCCGCGTCATGATCGAGAATTGTCCCATGGTTGGCTGGCAGCAGCCTGGTATCCCTGGGAATCTGGCCTATTCCCCCGAGCTTTGGGATGAGCTCTTCAAAAGGATCCCCTCAGAATCTTTTGGGCTTAATTTTGACCCCTCCCATCTCTACTGGCTCGGAATAGACTATATCCAAGCGGCAAAAGACTATCGCGACCGGATTTTCCATGCCCATGCCAAGGATGTTGAACTCCTGGACGAAGGATACTATCGCTATGGCATCTTCGGCAGTCAGCTCGGCTCAGGACATGGAAAAACATTCTGGAGATATCGCCTGCCAGGCCTCGGCGAAATAGACTGGGCTCGATTCATATCAATTTTGTATGAGATTGGGCTTGAATCCGGCACTCTGAGCATAGAACATGAAGACCCCATATGGGAAGGGACAGAAGAGAAACTCAAGGCCGGTCTGATCATGGGCAGAAGGCATCTTGCTCAATACATGCCTTAATCCTGGATATAGAAGATAGGTGCGTCCATGCAGGTGATGATGATATGGTGGCCCCATTGGAGATTGAGCTGGCTAGATTCTCGTCACTTGAGGGCAGAGACTGGTAGGATTTTCGCTACCTCCACGCTCGGGCTGGCTAGAACATCGCTACCCTGAGCCAATATATCATACGAAATTCCTTATTATGGGTAACCATAGCATATAATTTTCCAGTTCAAAGGCGAGGTGGCAGGATTTTCGGCACTTGAGGGCAGAGGGTGACGAGATTTCAGCCACTTCTGCGTCCAAGCCGGCTTAAATCTCGCCACCCCCAGCCAAGATATACCACAAAGTTCCTCTTTATGGATAATTATAACCTATAATATTCCAGTTTGAGGGCAGGGTGGCGAGAAATTCCCCACTCTGGGCCAGGGGCTGGCGAAATCTTGGCCACCCTTGAGCAAAACCTGCCTAAATTCTAGCCAGCTCAAGACGGGATAAACCCAGACTTTTCCAAAATCATCCCAACCTGACGGGAATGTCGCCACCCTGGCGGGGAAGCTGACAGATTCTTAGCCACTTCCGTGCGGGACCTGCCTACAGTCTCGTCACCCTCGACCTAAGCTGACAAATTCTCAGTCACTTCCGCGCACAACCTGCCTAAAAACCCGCCAACCATCGTCCAGGCTAACTAGAGACTCGTAACTATAGATAACCAGGCTCGAATCTAAAAAAGGAGGCCTGGACGGGGCTCCGGAGGCCCTATGAACTCCGCCTGCAAGAGGCTATTGCAAGATCTATGAGTATATCTTTATAGGGCCCGCCCGGGAGCTTCTGTAGCGCTTCGATAGCTTTTTCAGAATATGACCTGGCAACATCCTGAGCATACTGGATCCCGCCGGACTTTTCCACCATGTCCACGGCAGCATAGAGGGCTTCTGGCGTGTTCCTGCCTTCCAGGAGCAGTTCTTTCAACTCATGGCCATTTCCATGGTCCAGGGCAAATATTACCGGAAGCGAATAGACTCCCTGCCTTATATCATTTAGTACAGGCTTCCCTGTCTCATTTTCTGACGACAAGAAATCCATGAGGTCATCCGCAATTTGAAAGGCCACTCCTAAAGAATCACCGTAATCTGTGAGGGCGGATATCAGCCTGGGAGAAAGCCTGGCAAGCCTGGCCCCGGCCCAGCAGCTCAAAGCCGTGAGGGAAGATGTCTTTTGTCTTACCCACTGGAGGTAAAGCTCTTCTGTAATTTCTGGGCTATACCTGAGCTCATGTTGCAATATCTCGCCATTACAGAGGCCCTCCACTATACTGCCGATATGAAAAAGATCCCTTGGGCTGAAGACTGATGACAGGAGCTTGACAGCCCTGGCGAGCATATAGTCTCCGGCAAATATCGCGCTCTTGGCCCCATGGGAAGCATTTATGGTGGGGACTCCCCTCCTGATCGGA
Source organism: Bacillota bacterium (assembly GCA_013178415.1). NCBI lineage: Bacteria > Bacillati > Bacillota > Bacillota bacterium. The sequence goes on from JABLXA010000015.1 coordinate 43,368, forward strand.
GATTCATCTATTATATCATCATGGATCAGGGAGGCAAGGTGAATGGCTTCAATCGCCTCGGCGGCCAAAATGTGCGAATTTGAATCATATTTCCCAAACCTGCCTGAAATGATCACAAGGCCCGCCCGTAGGCGTTTCGCTGGAGCCTCGACGAGTGTTGCCAGAGATGGCCTGAGGAGCCTTGGCGCTTCCCGGGCTAAGGCTTGAAGTCCCTCATTGACCGCGCTGATGTCGTCTTTGATAAGGGGGTTATTGAGAAGTCTTCTTATATCCTGCACGATTTCCATGTGACCAGATTACCTCATCTCTTAGGCCGCTCGATATCAGGACTCTCTTATCACTGGTTATCAGGACACCTTCGATCCCCGGGAGGCTTTCTATCAGCTTCATGCCCTTATCTGGCCCCAGAAGGAAGACGGTAGTAGATAGCGCATCACCGTCGATGGACTTGTCTGAGACAATACTGGCGCTAATAAGTCCGCTACGTGAAGGCGATCCTGTTTTGGGGTCAAGAATATGGTGGTATCTCACCCCATCTTTTTCAAAATACCGCTCATAGTCGCCAGATGTCACAATGCTTTTGTCTATGACCGGGATCGCAAGCACGTAATTGCCACGTTCCCCGCGCGGATCCTGTATCCCGACCCTCCAAGGGCCACCTTCTGGTTTCGAGCCCAGGACTACAACATTTCCTCCGAGGTCAATGTAGCCGCTTGATATTCCAAATTCCTGGAAAATTCTAATGACTTCATCCCCGGCATAGCCTTTAGCTACGGCGCCGAGGTCAACCGCCATCCCGGGCCTCTTTAGAAAAGCAGTGCCGTCCTTTTCATTAATGACGAGATCTCTATACCCAATGAGGGCACGGGCCTTCTCTATGTCTTTTGCCTGCGGGACATGGGCCTTTTCCGTACCGATACCCCAGAGCTTCACCAGAGGACCAACAGTCGGGTCAAACTCACCCTGGCTTATTTCCGCGAAACGGTAAGCCTCTTTAAGCAGTATAAGCGTATCCCTTGATATACGAACAGGGGTCTTGCCCGCCGCCCTGTTGAGGGCGGATATCTCACTATCCTCCAGGTTTGCACTGACCTCCTGCTCAATCTGCCTTATTCTGTCAAATGCCTTATCCACAGCCCGACGAGCATTTGGGCCATAAGCTTTGGCGGTCACCAGAGTCCCCATGAGGAATTCAGACTTGGTGGCTGACTGGGGCAAGCCAGCCCCGCCTCCCTTGGCCGCCAATAATTGAAACGCATCAGGGGCGTACACGACGCCCATGGCAACTAGTATACATATTGCAAGGATCAAGCCGGTGAGTCTGAGCCATAAAAGATTCCGGCCTGACTTGCGCATCGTCTCCCTATTGATCAAGAGCAGATCTCCTCTCCAATCTGATTGCGCCGCAGGCCATTCGATCTTCAATCATAGAGGAATAAGGATTTTTCTCCGCACCCACAAAATGGAGAGATCATTCAGCCTGTTTAAGCGCACCGCGTACTGCATCCATGTATTTCTTGCTGCTGCTGGTGGCTCCGGTATAAATGTCTACGTCAGGAGATTGAGCCTTGAGTATTCTGGCAGGAATCTCCTTATACGCTTCTTTGCCAGGCGCATATTTATAATCGGCCATCTGTTTCGCGGTCGGGGAGATCACGTTGACCTCAGCCATCTTAGAATTCCTGATCACCACTTCTACGATGACATCCCCGTGCTTGGGGTCTCTCACAACCCCCACATAGTTTCCGTCATGCCATTTTGCCCCACCCTTGAGAGGGCCTTTGGCTTCGGCATTAGCGAGGGCCATTGTGACGGCCTGGATGTAGCTCTTGGAGCTCCCTGTTGCCTTTGAAACAACATCTACATTAGGAGATTGCTTCTCCACAATAGCCTTGGGGATCTTAGTATAAGCTTCAAGAGCAGGGGCATATTTTTCACCCTTGACATATTCCTCTGTGGGCATGATAACATTGACATCGGTTATTTTCCCGCCCTTTATCACAACCTCGACGACTGTATCGGAATGGGCGGGGTCTTTAGTTACCCCATACCAGGAGCCGTCGCGATATTTGGCGCTAGCGGATGAACTGATGATGGCCGCTCCAACCAAGGCCAACGCCGCCAGAATGACTCCTAGGAGAAGAAGCAGACGATTTTGCGATTTTAGCACCCTCAAGACGCCTCCCTTGTGCGCGCACGTTTTTGAATATATGCTCAAGACCACCGGCTTGTATCCTTTTGAGATTTTACATCAAAAATCCTCATTTGCGAAGCCATGAATTTAAAATCCGGTATGGCACATTATACCAAAAGCGTGAGAATAAGCTTTGAGTTTGTTGGGGTTGCGCGAATGGCACAACGAATGATATATTTTCTGTTAGGTGTTTTGTTGGTAGAATCACATATGCTCCTACAAACCATGCTCCTACAAAGCACCGGTCCCAACCAGTCTGGGTTCGCTTCAAATATCGGGTAGAAGGGAGGGGAAAAGATTTGGGTGAGGAAGATGCAAAGAGAGGTCCAAGGAAGATACTCATTGTCGGGGGCGGATATGCTGGAGTGCATGTTGCTCAGAGGCTGGCAAGGACCCTGAGAGGCGACGAGTCTATAGATATCACCTTGATAAACCGCGGCCCAAATCATACGCTTCTGACAGATTTACATGAGGTGGCGGGCAACAGGATTTCTCCTGAGGGTGTGGAGGTTCCTCTGCGAAAGGTATTTGCCAAAAGCCCTGTAAATGTGGTGGAAGACCATATAATCAGGATTGATCCGCAGAAAAAGATCCTCTATTCTGAGACTCGTGAATATCCATATGACTACGCCATCCTCGCGTGTGGCAGTGAGCCGGCATATTACAATATCCCGGGCATGAAGGAAAATGCCCTGTCGCTATGGTCATATGCAGACGCTGTCAGGGTCAGACAGCATATTGTGGAGATGTTCAGAACCGCGGCTAAGGAGAATGATGCAATCAAACGTCAAGAGCTCCTCACATTTGTGGTTGGCGGAGGCGGATTTACCGGGGTGGAAATGATAGGTGAATTGGCCGATTGGGTTCCTGAACTCTGCCGCGAATACGGGCTGTCTGAATTCGATGTTACCCTTGTCCTGATAGAGGCCTTGCCCACCATATTGCCTAATTTGCGCCGGAGCCTTGCCGAGAGGGCGCAACGGTATATGCGGGCGAGAGGGATAACTGTGCTCACGAATTCTCCTATTACAGGAGTGACGCAGGAGGAGGTTATCTTAAAATCCGGGACAAGGATTAAGACACATACGGTCATTTGGACTGGCGGGGTACAGGCGAATCATGACGCGCAGGAATTTGGATTCACCTGTCACAAGCGTGGCAGGATCAAGGTAGATGAGTTCCTCAAAGTGCAGGGCTTCCCGGATATATACGCGATAGGAGACAATGCTTGTTTCATGGATGAGAAAGGGGAACTGCCTGCTCTTGTCGAGGCATGCCTGCAAGGGGCTGATCACGTAGCTGAGAGCATTGCCTCCGAGATCAAAGGTCGCCCGGTACGTAGGTTCAGACCCAGGCTTCATGGGGTCATGGTATCCATTGGGGCCACCTATGCTGTGGCAGATATAGCAGGCGTCCCGCTTTGGGGTATACCCGCCATGATCATGAAGCATTTGGTAAACATTCATTACCTCCTGGGCGTTGGAGGATTATGGCTCGTGAGCCGGTACCTCAGGCTGGAATTCCTGAATGAAAGGGGAACCTTATCGCCTGTGTATAGTCATCTGAATGTCAAGACTAGTGCCATATGGCTTGTCATCCTGCGTCTCTTCCTGGGCTATCAGTGGCTCATGTCCGGCATCGACAAGGTAAGGGCTGGTTTTTTGGTCTCTGGTGACAAGCTTGTATCAGGGTCGTCTCTTGTGCCGCTTGGGCCCGGAACTCCGCAGTTCTATGCGACTTTCATGGAGAAAGTCGTTTTCCCACATGCATTGTTTTTCCAGGTTATGGTCACCCTGGGTGAGCTTGCAATTGGAATTGCGCTGATTTTCGGACTCTTTACGGCGCTTGCTGGCCTGGGTTCAATATTCATGAACCTCAACTTCATGCTTTCTGGGGCGGGAAACATCTGGTTCCTCATTAGCTCCATCCCCATGCTGGGCGGGGCAGGGCGGGCCTTTGGGCTTGACCATTATATAATGCCTATCCTAGAAAGTATCTGGAGGGAAAGGATCTCTACGACAGCTTCAAAAAAGGCTGCAGCTTAGTATAGTGGGGCAGCTTAGTTTAGTGGGGCGGAAAGGCATCTAAAAACGACGGCGAGGGTAAAGGCGGGATCATATACTTCGCTCGCCGTCGTTCTTTCTATCTTTTAGCTGTTACTGTGACCTAGGGCCGGTTACTGTGCCTTGATCCCACTTAGGTTAGCCTGCGTGCCCTGGACAGTCTGTACTGTGCCTGGGCGTTGGGCTAACCCGCTCTGAAAACCAGCCTGAACGCTTGCCACAGTGCCTTCTACTAGCGCCCTCTCAGCCGCCTCTATCATCCTGCGGACCATATGTCCGCCTACGGCACCGCACTGGGCGGAGGAGAGATTACCCCAATAGTGGCCCTGAATGAGATTCGTAGGGATATTCAATTCATTGGCTATCTCGTACTTGAGTTTATCCAGGGCTGCGCCGGCCTGAGGCAGTAAAGAACGGTTCCTCCTAGGCATTAAATTCACCCCCCTCGATAATTCTGAGTATAGTTTCTCACTGGTGGAAAGTCATATGCTGGAAAGTAGAGAAAGACAGGATCATGTACTCCTGTCTTTCCATATCGAAGGGGTGAGTTATGGATGTTAGTATAATTGCCTTATTTATCACGTTTCGGCTGGTCTTCCTTGTTTGATTTCAAAGCCTTCGTCGAGTTCGCCGTGGAATTCGGCACCCAATCTCCTGACAGGCCTTGTCGAAAACCAGCCTTTACGCTGGCCGCAACCTGTTCCGCCAGGGCTGCTTCAGCCGCCTCTATCATTCGCTTTACCATGTGCCCACCCACCGCGCCACATTGGGCAGCGGTGAGGTTGCCCCAATAGTCCTTTTCTACCACTTCCCGTGGAAGATTGAGTTCATTTGCCACTTCATATTTTAGGTTCTGAAGCCATGTCTTGGAATTAGAAAGAGCAGATTTCCTTTTACCTTTCGGCACATTCTCGCCCCCCCGACTGAAACACTGCTTATATAATCCCCCGTTGCACGGCATAGTATGATGGTTTTTTCAGTTATGCATGCTAAATGGCTCTATAAATGGATTGAAATTCTATTGAAGCAAAATTCTTTGCCACCCCCCTTGACTCGACTGAAGTAGGGAGAGTATAATCATGCTAGGCCCACCCCAGGGGGTGGGGATCAGGTTCGTCCATCGCCGGGGAAAAGAACAGATACGTAGGAAATGACATATATGAAAAGGCAGGGATAAGCCGAAGAGGGACATGAATCCAAGAGGAGATACAGGAAAAGAAGAGCTTCTGAAAAGGCTCAAGGTAATAAAGGGGCATGTCTGTGGTATTGAGAGGATGATCGAGGAAGAAAAGGGCTGCCCGGAGGTCTTGACGCAGCTGGCTGCAATCAAGGCATCCATACGAAAGGTTGAGGAACAGTTACTCGAGCATTATGCTTTTCAATGTCTTTCAGAAGCGGCCAAACGGAAGGCGTCAGCGCCTGAAGCTGATGATCTTCAGCGGGAAGTCCGAGAGGTTATCAATACCATAATGCGTTTCGTGAGGTGAATCATGTGCAATTGCGCGTAAGAGTGGGGCTCTTACTGGCTATCCTATTGATTGTGGTGTCGTTTCTTGCCATTAACATCTATACATCATACGGAAGTAAATCCAGTGGAGCGAACTCAGGTCAAGAAAAGGGGGACAAAGAATCTATGGCTCATCCAATCACTCTGACGGATGCTAATTTTGAGGCGGAAATCACAAATTATAAGGGCGTAGCTCTTGTGGACTTCTGGGCAGAATGGTGCGGGCCCTGTAGGATGATGGCCCCTACCGTTGACGAATTGGCCTCGGACTTCCAGGGGAGAGCTAAGATAGCAAAGCTCAATGTCGATGACAATGGCGAAATTGCTGCAGCCTTTGGTATAATGAGCATCCCTACGCTGATCATATTCAAGGATGGACAGCCTGTAGATAAGCTCATAGGTGTGCAGCCAAAGGCAGAACTGAGCCGGAGGATCGAAAGGTGGCTTAGATAAGGCCTCGATGACTAGAGCCGAGTCAGCGAGGTATGGTCATTATGCAGAAAAATGCCGCCCACGTGCGAACGTGAGCGGCATTTTTTAATGCGCCGCCGAACTAGTGGCACTCTCAGACTTGCTAGAATAGCTGCTTGAGCCATTATCCTGCTTTTCCTTTTCCTTATACTCCTTGCTGCGATGATCTGTGGTGTAAAACCCGGAGCCTTTGAATATAATCCCGATATTGGAGGAAATCAAACGCTTTACCGGTCCTCCGCACTTCGGACAGCTCTTGAGGGGTTCATCACTCATCTTTTGAAACTCCTCAAATCGCCCGCATTTCTCGCATTTATACTCATAAGTGGGCATGTTGTATCGCCTCCCAAGAATTTATAAGAAACTGCTCAAACTCTATTTCGATATGCCGGCAATTTGAAGTCTGGCAGGCCCGGGGTATGGCCTCGGCAGATGGCCTGATAGCCTAGGTAGCCAGTATGAGAATGCTCGAAAAATAATATAGAAAAGAAGGCTCATCCTGTCAAGTACATAGAAAGCCAGTATTAGAACCCCCGGGCACTGGATAGAATCATACTAGAACCCGGGGGTGTCCTGCATTGTCTGACCTTGCGCGAACTCTTTATGACACAGTCATACGCTATGGTTACCTGGCGCTTTTCGTCGCTACTCTCCTGGAAGGCACGGGCCTTCCAGGGCCCATTCAAATTGCACTTTTTGCGTCTGGCTATTTGATCATAAGGGGCGATATGGATCCGGCGGCCGCGATCATGGTTGCGGCAATGGGAAATGTGTCAGGCAATGCCATAGGATATCTCCTGGGGGCGAGTGGCGGTAGGGCCTTTGTGCGGAGATGGGGGAGATACTTGAGAATAACAGAGAACCACCTGGAATGGATCGACAGGTGGTTCTGCCGCTATGGCAGTCTGACAGCCTTCATTGCTCGCATCTTCGGCATCATCAGGACTCCCGTCATAATAGGCGCCGGGGTGGCCAGGATGCCCATCGGGCCTTTCCTCCTGTTTTCCGGCATCGGCGATCTCATATGGGCCACCTTCTGGATCTATGCCAGCATGCTGCTGGGCGGGAGACTTCTCGGATGAGCTGATCTCCCCTCGAATGAGCTATTGTTCACCCAAATACGCGGCCCTTACAGAATCATTTTCCAGAAGTTCCTGGCCGGTCCCCTTGATGGGGATAGTCCCTGTTTCTATTACGTAGGCGTAGTCCGCCAGTTTAAGTGCCGCTTTGGCATTTTGCTCCACCAAGAGTATTGTCTTGCCCTGATCGTGGATTTGCTTCAGTATCTCAAAGACTTCCTGAACCAATAAGGGCGCAAGTCCCAAAGAAGGCTCATCAAGTGCCAACACTGTGGGGGAAGACATAAGGGCCCTGCCAATGGCGAGCATCTGCTGCTCTCCTCCAGAGAGGGTGCCTCCTTTCTGCTTCCTCCTTTCCTTGAGGCGAGGGAACAGGGAGAATACCCATTCAAGGTCTTCTGCTACGGCCTTGCGATCCTTCCTCTGATACGCTCCCATCATAAGGTTCTCGAGCACGCTGAGATTACGAAAGATTCGCCTTCCCTCTGGCACCAGCGCGATCCCCTTGTTCACTATCTTTTGAGCCGGTTCTCCGGTAATGTCTTCGCCATGAAGCTTGATCGCGCCGCTCTTAGGGCGAACGAGACCGGATATCGTCTTCAACATGGTAGTCTTGCCAGCCCCATTGGCGCCGATCAATGTCACCACCGAACCTGCTGGCACCCGTATGGAGACGCCTTTTAAGGCGTGAATTCCTCCGTAATATACATGGAGATCAGAAAGTTCAAGCATATGCGTTGGCCTCCTCTCCTAAATATGCCTGAATAACTCTGGCGTTGCTTTGGATTTCACTAGGAGACCCTTCGGCAATAGATATACCGTAATCAATCACCCGTATCCTCTCGCAAATGCCCATTACAACTTTCATATCATGCTCGATGAGTAAAATGGTAAGGCCAAACTCATCTTTGATTTCCCTGATGAAATCCATGAGTTGGAGAGTCTCTGCAGGGTTCATTCCTGCTGCCGGTTCATCGAGGAGCAATAACTTCGGTGATGTGGCCAGAGCCCTTGCTATTTCAAGGCGCCTTTGCTGCCCGTAAGGTAGATTGCCCGCCCGTTCGCGGGCGAGATGGTCCAGGCCAATCCGCCTGAGGAGTTCCATTGCATGATCCCTCATGTTTGTCTCCTCGCGAAGATACCGCGGCGAACGTAAAATAGCTTCAAAGAATGACGACCTGATATGAGGGTGATACGAAACAAGCACGTTATCGATCACCGGGAGGCCGCCAAAAAGCCTCACATTTTGGAAAGTCCGCGCGATTCCGAGGGTAGTTATAATATGAGGTGGAAGTCCTGTTATATCCTTTCCCTCGAAGAATATCCTGCCGCTGGTCGGCGGGAATTGGCCGGTTATGGCGTTGAAGACAGTCGTCTTACCTGCCCCGTTGGGGCCGATGAGGCCTACAAGCTCCCCTTCTTTAATGGACATCTGCAAGTCGTTTACTGCTATGAGCCCCCCAAACCTTACGGTTACATGGTCAAGCTCTAGCTTGCTCATGTTTCCCCCTCCTTCCCCGGAGGTTCTGAACAAAGGAAATCAGGCCATCCCATGACAGCTCTTCCTGACCGAAAAGCCCACGCCTGTAGAATAGCATTGCCAAAATCAGCATGACGGAGAAGACTATCATTCGCATTCCTGTGATTCCGGGGATATGGATCGGTCCAATGTTCATGGGGGCCTCCACGCTCCGGAGAATTTCCTGCAAGAAAGCGAAGATTATGGCCGTGATGGTAGATCCCGTCACACTGCCGAGCCCTCCCAGGACGATGATGATAAGGAGATTGAACGTCATCGTAAACATGAATAGACTCGGCGAAACCGTGGTTATCAGGGTGACAAGCAGGCCGCCTGACACTCCTGCAAAAAAGGCACTTACGCAGAAAGCCAGCATCTTCACGCGGAAGACATCTATTCCCATGGCCTCGGCTGCAATCTCGTCTTCTCGTATGGCTTTCATCGCGCGGCCATAGGAAGAATTTACTAGATTCCGCATGATGATCACCGTCGCCACGGCCCATCCGGCTGTCCAGGGTAATGTTGAATATTCAGGAATGCCCTTTATGCCCAGCGCTCCATTGGTCAATGATATGGCATTATTAGCTAAGACGATCACTATCTCCCCAAAGCCAAATGTGGCGATAGCGAGGTAATCGCCCCGCAACCTCAGGCATGGTGTGCCGATTATCAAAGCGCCGATTACTGCAATGAGGCCGGCGGCTATTAGCGATAACATAAACATAGAAGGCGGGAGCGAAAATGCGCTAAACGGCCACATGAGTGGCTGCAGGAAGTAGACCATCTCTTTCTGGGGTAGGGGCAACATCAATAGGGCTACCATGAATCCGCCCAATGCCATGAATGCATTAGGGCCCAATGAGAATTGTCCTGTCACGCCATTTATCAGGTTGTAGCTTACAGCAGCCACCACATAAATAGCAGCCGTATTCAAGACCCTGAGGAAATATGGGTTTAGATGCCCCTGCGCCCACCATACGAATAGGGCTATGCATATAATCAATGCCGTATTAAGCGCGATATCACGATTTCTCACAGGCACCTACACCTTCTCTTTTAGGGATTCCCCCAGAAGACCCGTAGGTCTAAACAGGAGGAAAGCTATCAGGATCACAAAGATAAAGGCATCTCTATAGCCGGAAAGCCATGGCAGAAATGCAACGACCATGATCTCAGCGATCCCTATGACAAGCCCCCCGATCATAGCCCCCGTGATATTGCCTATGCCGCCCACGACTGCCGCGGTAAAGGCTTTCCAGCCAGGCAATATGCCCATCAAAGGATTGATCTGGGGGAACTTAAATGCCCACATAATGCCGCCTGCTGCTGCCAGGGCTGACCCGATGGCGAATGTGAACGAGATGACCTGATCTACATTCACCCCCATCAATCTGGCTGTATCAATGTCGGTAGATACGGCACGCATGGCGGTCCCGATCTTCGTTCGATATACGATGAACATCAAAGCGCCAAGGATGAGAATAGTCAAAATTGGAACCCAGACAGACACCCCGATGATATGTGCACCGGCGATGCTATACACCTTCCCCATTATTTCAGGCCTCGGGAATCCCTTAGGCCTCGCGCCCAGCACGACTATGCCCCCGTTTTCGATGAGAAAGGAGACACCAACTGCGGTAATCAATGCCGATATCCTTGGGGCGTTCCTAAGAGGCCTGTATGCAACTCTATCTATGCTGACGCCCACCAGGGCAGTCAAGAGTATAGTCAGGGCTATGCCGAGCCACCATGGCAACATGTAGATTCCCACAAGATAATAAGCAAAATATGTAGCAAGCATAAAGACGTCCCCGTGGGCGAAGTTTATCAGCCTTAGAATTCCATATACCATGGTATAACCGATCGCAATGAGGCCGTAAAGACCGCCCAGAGAGATCCCATTCAGAAGTTGTTGAACAAATATTGATAAGGTCATAGCATGAGCTTCCTTCATGGTACTGTTTTAGATATTTGATAAAAGAGGCCAGACCGCTCTCCCGGCGTGAATCCCGCGCGGTTTCAGCGTCTGGCTCTCCTCCGACTTACGGATTGACTGTGTCGAGATACTGGAAGTCGCCGTTATGGACCTTCCGTATGACTGCGGGTTTGATGACATCGCCTTTCTCAATGGTTATACGTCCTGTCACAACATCAAGACCCTTGGTAGCCTCGATGGCATCGCGAATCTTCTTGGGATCGGTAGAGCCGGCCCGTTTGATGGCGTCCAGTAAGATCAGATACGCATCCGCGGCCAGCGCGCCAAAGGCATTAGGTGCTTTGCCGTACTTTTCCTTGTATTTCGCGATATACTTCTTGCCTATATCAGTCATCGCAGCTTTCTCATGCCAGTGTGCTGTATGCATGAGTCCCTCGACAGCTGAACCGCCGATTTGAATCAATTCAGGTGCATCAGCGCCATCACCTGACAGAACGGGCTGCGTGATGCCGAGGTCGCGAGCCTGTCTGACGGCCAGGGCGATTTCCGTATAATAGTTGGGCATATAGATGATATCGGGGTTCAGAGTCTTGATCTGTGTGAGCTGCGCAGAGAAATCCTGATCTCCTTGCCTTATGTAAAGAGTTGTCAGGATCTTACCGCCCAGGCGAGTGAATTCTTTCTCGAAATATTTTCCAAGGGCGACACAGTAGTCATTAGACACATCAGACAATATAGCCGCTGAACGTGCCTTAAGTTTATCGTGAGCGAATTTCGCCGCGATCGTTCCCTGGAAAGGATCAATGAAGCATGCCCTGAAGACGTATTGCTTACCCTGGGTCGTCAGAGGATTAGTTGTGCTTGGCCCAATTATGGGGATCTTATACTTTTCCGCGATTGGACCCGCTGCCAGCATGTTGCCGCTGATCATAGGCCCTATGATCGCAACGACCTTATCCTTTTCGATGAGCCGGCTCGTGGCATTAGCAGCCTCGACCCTATCGGTCTTGTTATCGACGCAAATGAACCCTATGGGTCTTCCAAGCACTTCGGGCTTGACCAACTCCTGGATGACTTCTATGCCTTCCCAGCCCATTTGTCCATATGAGGCCGTTCCCCCGGTCATCTCCAGGTTGCAGCCGATCTTGATAGGTTGGGCTCCGAGAGCGGGTAGCGCAAGTGAAAGCAATATCACAAGCGCGACAACAAGGTTAAGAACTCTTCTCACTTCTAGTTCCTCCTCTTATCTTGTGTCGCCAAGATTTGATGGTTGTCAAATTGAGGGAAGTACGGAAAAACATGAAAACATAGCAACTGCGGTAAATGGTCTTGCTTCTTTGTCGCCCACCACCCCCTGATCATCATGGAAGGATCGATGAAGAATCTATAAGCTTGGAAGCTTGAATTAAATGAAATTATACTATAGTCCCGCCAGGAAGGTCAATACAAATTCTGGAACGAATTTGGCAATTGTATGGCTTTGGCTGCACAGAGAGAGGGATTGAACTATTTGTTACGGTTTGGATAGGAGGATCAAGCCGAGTTTGAGAAGAAAGTATATTATAGATAGAATAAATAATTGGAGGCGGCTAAAGATGAAGACCATCTATTTGGCCATCATAAGCTACTTCCTGGGGTCAATTCCGTCGGCTTACATCTTCGGGCGGCTCTTTAAAGGCATTGACATAAGACGCGTGGGAACCGGCAATGTAGGGACAGTGAATACAATAAGGCAGGTCGGAGTTATCCCGGGTCTTTTGACCGGCATATGTGATGCCGCCAAAGGCACATTTGCGGTATTTATCGCGAGAGTTATGTCGTCAGATTTTCCACAGGCTGCTCTTCTTGCCCTCTTGTTTGCGATGATAGGCCATAACTGGTCTATCTGGCTTAGATTTCAAGGAGGTGGCGGACTCGCCACTTGCATTGGAGGCTTGGCTTTCATCGCGGTTACTCCCATGTTGATCGTAGGGATCCTCTGGTTCACGGCGTTTGTGCTGACGCGCCACAAATATGCAAGTTCTTTATTTGCATGCATGTCGCTGCCAGTTATGTTAGGGATTGCTGATAGCTCCTGGACAAGTTTCGGTTACGGGGCGAGCCTCGGCCTGACCATGGGTATAAAGCAGGCCATTGCCTGGATCAAGTATGGAGTCAAAAAGGGGATAGAAGGGGCGGAAAAGGGATTTGGAGCACAGGTCTAGTCCGGCGCCCCAATAGTTCATGTTATTTGCCCCCGATTTTTGGCATGCGGAAGGAAATTGTAGAACAAAGTCGAAGCCTGTAAGGGGTAGGAGAAATTCTAGGAGGCTTCTGACCCCATGTACAGGCGAGTCCTAAGCATAAATGGCAAATCGTGGCATGCCAGGTTAATTGTTCTATCGACTATACTGATAGCTGTCTTTATTCCCTTGACAAAGGCGCATGCTGCAGGCGGCAGTGGCGAAAAATGCCGTATCATGTCGGTATCCTTTCAACATGTCGAGGGGCGTGGACAAGCTGTTATCGAAGCATCCGGTCCCCTGAGCTACAAGAGCTTTTCCCTGTCGAATCCGGATAGACTGGTTTTGGATCTTGATAAATGTCAGTTGGGCCAGCCGGGCATGATTCCAAAGAGCATCCCGGTGGCCGATGGGATCGTGAAAAGCCTGAGGATTGCGCAATTTACGCCTCAAGCCGTAAGGATAGTATTTGACCTGGAGAGCTCAGCAGGCTACCAGATCCAGCCCGCAGGTGAACATGGCGAAAGACTTCATGTGATCTTCAACCGCAGGCTTACCGGAATCAGATGGGATGGATCCGATGGGCGCCAAAGGGTGACGATAGAGGGAGACGGGCAGCTAGAATACAAAACGACAGTTCTCGCAGGGCCTGATCGGATTGCATTAGATTTTCCGGATACCACTCTGATCGGGATAGATAAGGTCATCCCTGACGATCAGACAATAATCAAGCAAATAAGAGCCGGGCAGAATTCACCAGGGGTTGCCCGTGTCGTGATTGACCTTCAAAAGGATACCAGGTTCAGGGTATATTCATCAGAGGATGAACCAGGTAAAGTCGTCGTAGATTTTGGCTTCCGGCTGGTGGGCGTTACCGCTATGCGATTGGATGATTTCACTCAGGTTCGGGTGAAGTATACTGGGAGAGCGCCAAGCAATGTCGAGTACCTCCCTTCACCACATCGCCTGATCATGGATTTCGATGACACTGTGGTGGACATGCCTTCCAGGAAGATGACAGTGGAAGATGGGGTCATCAATAGAATAGATGTTGAAGAATTAGATCAGATGAAGGCCAGGGTGACTCTCTATCTGCCTTATTATCTGGCTCATTCCATTCGTTATGCAGAGGATACTGAGGAAATCGTCCTGGATATGATGAAATCATTTTGCTGGAATAAAAAGATCGTCGTCGACCCCGGTCACGGGGGCGAGGATCCTGGCGCCATTGGCCTGACTGGGCTAAGAGAAAAGGATGTAAATCTTGATATAGCGCTCAGGCTCGCGAAGCTGCTGGAAAAGGCGGGAGCAGTCTCCTTACTGACTCGGGATGCGGATATCAACGTTCTTCTCACCGATAGGGCCCGTTTGGCCAACGGGAGTGGAGCAGATGTTTTTTTGAGCATTCATGCCAATTCGTTTTTAAACCCGGAGCCAAATGGTACCGAGACATTCTACATGGATAATGTCCCTGGCAGCAGTGATCTCGCAAACTGTGTGCACCAGAGGCTTGTGGCGGCCCTTAAGCTCAAAGATCGAAACGTAAAGAAGAGAGACCTCTTTGTACTCCGCACGGTCACCATGCCTTCGTGCCTTGTAGAGGTTGCCTTTGCGTCAAATGTCGAGGAAGAAGTGCTGATGATGAGCCCGGAATTTAGGGGGAAGGCGGCTCTCGCTATATTCAATGGGCTTCAGGATTTCTTCAGGAATCGTCTCCAGACCTCGAGCCGCCGAGATCCGGCCCAGCCTGGAACTGAACAGAGCCCAAAAGAGTGCACAAGCGCTCAATGATACGCCTTTTGGTATCTTTGCTGCTATGATAGAATATATTGTACGTTGTATTAGAACATCAGCCATGATATTTGCTTTCTCGAGGTCGGAGGAATTCTATTGGAAAATGCGCCAATAGGCGTTTATGATTCTGGTGTCGGTGGGCTCACGGTAGTGCGCGAAATACAGCGTTTGATGCCAAATGAGGATATAGCATATCTAGGGGATACCGCGAGGGTACCCTATGGTGACCGGACGCCAGCAGAAATCCGCCAATTTGCATGTGAGATCACAGACTTTTTGCTCTCCAAAGGGGTTAAACTAATTGTTGTGGCGTGCAATACTTCTTCTGCTTTAGCGCTGGGCTTTCTCAGAGGCCGATATGCCCTGCCTTTTATCGGCATGATTGAACCTGGGGCGGAGGCCGCAGGGGCTGCTACCTCTTCCGGCAGGATCGGTGTCATTGGTACTCAAGGCACCATCAAGAGCGGCGCCTATAGTGTTGCGATTCGCGGCAAGATTCCAGATGCCGCGATTTTTGAGCAGGCATGTCCCTTGTTGGTCCCCCTTGTGGAGGCTGGGAAAGCTGAGAGCGCTGAGGCGTTCGAAGCTTTGATGGGATACTTGAAATCCATGAAGCAGGGCAACATAGATACACTGGTGCTTGGCTGCACTCATTATCCGTTTCTTTCAAAAAGCATTGCGAGGATAATGGGACCAGGGGTCACACTGGTAGATCCGGCCGAGGCCGTGGCACGCAAGGTTCATGATACTCTCCGGGATTTGCAGTTGTTGAACCCCAACAAAGAGAGGACGGGTGCTTTTACGATCTACTCTACAGGCGATCCGGTGAGCTTTTCTAGGGTGGCGTCTTCTCTACTTGGTGTGGATCGTCATAAAATCACGGTAACGAGGATTTCTTTAGAGAAAGGGCGAGCGGCTGCTGATGACTAGGATTGACGGAAGGCGACCTGATGAAATGAGACCCGTCAGTATCACCAGGGGGTATTTAAAATTTGCGGAGGGCTCTGCCCTTATTGAACTTGGTGAAACAAAGGTGATCTGCTCTGCGAGCATTGATGAACATGTGCCGCCATTTCTGAGGGGGACGGGGCAAGGATGGGTGACAGCCGAATATGGGATGCTCCCACGATCTACCCTGGAAAGGACTCAAAGAGAAGCATCAAAGGGCCGGATCGGGGGTCGAACTCATGAGATTCAGCGCTTGATAGGGCGCGCGCTGCGCTCGGTAGTGGATCTCAAGGTTATCGGGGAACGAACCATTTGGATCGATTGTGATGTTATCCAGGCGGATGGAGGAACAAGAACTGCTTCTATAACGGGCTCTTTCATCGCGCTGATCGATGCATTAGTCAGACTTGAGGATAACCTCAGGGCCGATGGTCAGGATTCACCTTTTGGAGATGGCTTCCCGGTCAGTAATTTCGTTGCGGCCACTTCCGTTGGCATCGTTGATGGGTGTCATATCCTGGATCTCAGATATGATGAAGACTCTAGAGCGCAGGTGGACATGAATCTTGTGATGACCGAGGATAATCGGCTAGTTGAGATCCAGGGAACAGCTGAGGGGGAGCCGTTTACCCGATCGGATCTGGATGAGTTGCTGAGGCTCGGCAGGAGCGGCATTGAGCAACTCATCGCGATCCAGCGGGATGTTCTGGGGGAGGTGGCCAGGAGGATTGGAGTCAAAGCTACATGATGACAGGTGTCTCGTACTGGCTACGCGCAATAAGGGGAAAGCCGATGAGATCCGCGTCATTTTAAATCTTCCGGGACTCAAATTATCATTGGCTTCTGATTTCCCGGGGGCCCCAGAGGTGGAAGAAAAGGCTTCCACATATGCAGAGAACGCCGCAGCAAAGGCAAGGACTCTTGCCGCCTATTCGGGACATTACAGCCTGGCGGATGATTCGGGGCTGGAGGTTGATCTATTGGGAGGGCAGCCCGGCGTATTTTCCGCGCGGTTTTCAGGAGTGCACCGTGATGATCAGGAGAACATCAGGAAGCTGTTGAGGCTTCTCGATGGCGTTCCTTTCCATGAAAGGACCGCGCGATTCCGATGTGTTGTGGCTCTCGCGGGTCCCGGTGGAGAACTTGTGGTGAAAGAAGGGACCTGTGAGGGAATAATAACTGAATCGCCTCGCGGTTCATCCGGGTTCGGTTATGATCCGGTGTTTTTGGTGCCTGAATTCGGAAAGACTTTTGCAGAACTCGGACCAGGAATCAAAAACAAGATAAGCCATCGCGCTAGGGCTCTAAATGCAATTCGATTTGACATTATGGCCGCCTTGGGTTACAATATCCATTGCATGAATAGCGGGGCGTAGCGCAGCTTGGCTTAGCGCGCCTGCCTTGGGCGCAGGAGGTCGGAGGTTCAAATCCTCTCGCCCCGACCATTTCCCACTAAGGTCCGGCTATGGATCGGGAGATTTGATATTGTGAATTGCGTCAGCACTTTGGCCCTCGTGTTATCCTCGCTCCTTCCTATTCTCTGGTTAGCCTGCGCGCTCATAACTCGAGTCGTGAAGATTCCTATCGCCTGTTTGATTTCTCTCTTTTTTGCCTCATTTGGCGGTCTCGTCATCTGGCATATGCCGATTTCCATTTTCTTCTGGTCGGTGCTGGACGGAGTGGCCTTTGCCATATGGCCTATACTATGGGCGGTATTTTCAGCACTCTTTGCCTACCAGGTGACATGTGTAACCGGAGCGATAGATGGAATCAAGGAGAGCCTGGCCCGTATATCAGATGATCGCGCCATCCAGGCCATAGCCCTGGCCTTTTGCTTCGGGGCCTTGCTGGAAGGTGTGGCCGGATTCGGCACCTCTGTGGTAATTCCTGCCGCTCTGTTAGTTTCAATGGGCTTTGCGCCTTATAGCGCCGCGCTGACGTCTCTACTGGCAAACACCGTCCCGGTAGTCTATGCCGCCGTAGGAATACCCATTATCGCCCTCGGGAGAGTTACCGGACTTTCCGTCGCGTCTTTGACCCGTTCTATCGCAATTCAGCTCCTTCCGATCGCGATAGTGGTCCCTGTTGTCATTGCACTGGTGCTGAAAACACCGCCTGTCCGTCTCGGCCCTGCGGTGGGCGCAGGCCTCGTATTCGGACTCACTCAGACCCTTGTTGCATGGCACATAGGGCCAGAGCTCCCGGCCATCCTTGCCCCCCTCGTCACCTTGGTTTTCTTGATAATATATACGAGACTGGCGGAGCCAAAACTCCCATATCAGCCCCGGCTGTCATCAGCTGGCAGTCTGAAATTTCTTGGTTGCTGGGCTCCCTATATACTCCTTGTGATTCTTGTCCTTGTTACGCGCCTTGTCCCAGACCTACGCGGGATTCTCACCAGCAAGCCATTCTTATGGGTTTTTCCCGAAAAGGCTATTGGGAAGACGATAACCCTCGACATTCTCTATACCCCCGGTAGCCTTATATTTTTGTCAACCATTCTTGGCGGACTCTTCATTGGCGCGCGGCTTTACAGTTTCAAGAAGGCCTTCGCAAATGCAGCAGTCCAGGTTGTCCCTACCATAATGCTCACAATTTCCATGGTCACCATGGCGAATGTCATGTCATCTGCCGGCATGACCAGCTTCCTGGCAAGACAGCTCGCCAGCTCCTTGGGAAACTGGTTCCCCCTTCTTTCTCCTGCTGTAGGGGCTCTTGGGACATTTCTCGCCGGGAGCGATACAGCCTCAAACGTGCTTTTTGGCAACCTACAGGTCAGCACCGCGGGCAGCATAGGAGCCTCCACGATATGGCTGGCAGCCGCGAATGCTACCGGCGCGACTGGCGGGAAGCTCCTCTCGTTGCAAAATCTCACCCTTGCAGCCTCAGGCATAGGGAGGCCCGGGGAGGAGGCCACCCTCCTCAGGCGCACAGTGTTCTACTGCCTCGCATATTTGATATTCCTTGGTTTGATTGTCTATATTGGATCTATGGGCATTTCCGGCTGAATGCTGGGTGATTTACCCCGAAGATGGACGCTATCATTTCACTCTTCTGATGGTGCCGCCGAGACAGAATGAAGATGTGCGTTCTTTTTTGGTCTGAGCAAATAAGGTCTTGAAGGAAATAATTGCTGTATGTCGAATTTGATGTAATCATGGAGAAGCTGATCAGGCACATTGTTTCGGCACTTGACAAGAATCTTTCGCTGACCCAGGACCAGCGGGAAGTCACGGAATACGCATTATATAACATTTTCTTGACAACCGGGATTTTGTTGGCAGTAACAGCGGGCGGTATGCTGCTCGGGGCTTTGCCAGAGGCAACGGCGGCACTTGTGACCGGCTCGGTATTTCGTTGGAGCACCGGTGGAGTTCATTGCTCTACACCCTATCGGTGTATGCTGGTCTCCGCTACTTTACCGCTAATCGTGGCGCTTATCTCCAGAAAAGCAGGTACTCTCTTCCTCGCCGATCCTGGATCTATGGCTCTTCTGCCCGGGATTATCCTATTTGTATTATCTGGTGTCATCATTTACGTATATGCTCCAGCAGAGACTGAGAATAAGCGCATCTCGCCCCGGCAGCGACCGAAATTACGCTTCTGGGCTTATGTTACCCTGATGATATGGGCAGCGGCTATGGTACTTTTTTATCGGCAGGGGAAATTGACACTGGTCGTCGCAAGCTGCCTGGGTATCATATGGCAGATGCTGAGTGTGGCGCCGGCCGGCCATCGCATGTTTACCAGAATTGAGGCGGTTTTCGACTATCTTGAAAGGTCAACTCGAAGGGGGGGTAATTGACATGAAAAAGCTGATCCTCAGCGCCATAGTGGCCAGCCTGGCAGTCATCGCTTCTGCTTCCGTGGCGGGGGCGTGCTGGCTGTGGGGGTACCAACCAAAGACTCCCGCATGTCTGGAGAAGTAATCTGAGTTACATAGCTTTATGGGGTTCTAAGGCCGGCCCAGTGCCATTTGTTCTCGGGAGTGTTGTAAAATGAGTAATAAGTTGCTAGTTTGGATACTGTTTGCGGTCCCAGACGGTCTGATGATGGTTATAGCAGGGTTGGGACTCTTAGGCATAAGAAGACCATTTAGAAAAATGATGCTGGTAGGATTTTTAGTGGGGACAGCGACCATGGTTTTTCGATCATGGCTACCATGGGGCTACCACGTGCCCATAGTTTTGTTTTTTTATTGCATTCTGATGGTCTTGCTGCTTGATGTATCGATAAAGACATCCATATTAGCTTGTTTCATTGCTTCCGTACTTGTCAACCTAGGCCAACTATTAGTTGCGCTTCCAATCCTTAAGGCTACAGGATTGATGTTTGAGAAAACACTGTCTAATACTTGGCTCCATATAGGATACGGCTGGCTCGGTGAGAGCATAATCTTCTTATGCAGCATATTTGTCATGGTACGGAGGAGTGTACTGATTCCGGTCCCGGAATCAGAATATCCGCGAGGTGCTAATAATTCGTGAAGGATAAGATCAAAGGTCTTAATGAGGTCCCTTCCGAGTTTATAGTGATAATTGGGATCCTGACATGTGCCCTATTCCTGGGGAATGCCATGATCTTTCGCTTCCGTTTTGCATCTTTGATGGGGAACATAACTGACGATTCGCTATTCTATGCTATCTTCTTATGTGTCTTGATCGCCTGTTCACTCCTCATGATAATGATGCGCGGCCGGATGCTCGAGGAGCTGCGGGCTAACTACGAGAAGTTGATGTTGAGCAGGATGTATGAAGAGCGGTTTCGCCTGATCATCGATAACGCTCCCATAGGGATGGCCGTAGTGACGCCTGATGATGAGATCCTCCATGTGAATCAGGTATTATGCGATATGCTCGGCTATACGCCCGAAGAATTGCTCGGTCGCAAATTCGGTGATCTCTCTTATCCCGGCGATGCAGGATCTGATCTCGAGCTACGTGAGAAGCTTCTCAGGGGAGAGATCCCGCGCTATCAACTCGGTAAACTTTATCCTCGCAAGGATGGCGTTGCGATCGAGGCGATGCTAAGTGTATCTCTCGTGAAAGACGAACAAGAGAATCCGAATCTTTTCATTGCTCAGATAGAGGATGTCACGGAGCGAAACAGGGCAAGAAAGGCTCTGTTTGAGGAGAAAGAGCGCCTGGCCGTGACTTTGCATTCGATTCATGATGGGGTAATCGTCACTGATATTGATGCTAGAGTGATTTTGATGAATAAGGTTGCTGAGGATTTGACCGGTTGGACCGAAAGTGACGCTGTTGGTAAGCCTCTCAGCAAGATCCTCCGGACCATAGATATTGAGACGCAGGCAGAATGTAAAAGCGCTGTCGAAAGGGCGCTGGAGATCGGCGAGCCGGTTAAATCAAGCGGGCATATGGCCATTGTCGCCCTGGATGGAACAGAGAGGGTCATCGAAGATAGCGCGGCGCCGGTTCACGATAGGGGCAAAAACATCATTGGCGCGATCTTAGTATTTCGTGACATCACCGAGCGCAAGCTCGCGGAAGAACAGATAAAATATCTGAGTTATCATGATAAGCTGACAGATTTATATAATCGCGCTTATTTTGAAGAGCAGCTGGAACGCCTTGATGAAGAAAGCCGGTTGCCGCTTAGTCTCATAATGGGAGATGTCAATGGGCTCAAGTTGGTCAATGACTTATTTGGGCATCAGGAAGGGGACAGGTTGTTGCGCAGCATCGCCAAGATCCTCATGGACTGCTGCCGGGATGAAGATATTGTTTCCCGATGGGGCGGGGATGAATTCGCGATAATATTGCCTGGGACTACTGAAAGGGCGGCCATGGAGATTTGCGAGCGGATAAGGCAATCACTGGCCAGCACAAGCGGGGATTTAGTGCAGCCCAGTATCGCTCTGGGGTATGCCACCAAAGAGGAAGCGGGGCAGGAGATCAGGCAAGTCCTCAAGGAAGCCGAGGACAGGATGTACAGAAACAAGCTGGTTGAAGGCAAGAGCGCCCGTAGCGCCATCATCTCATCTCTACAAAGGACACTGGGCGAGAGGACCCACGAAACCGAGGAACATGCGAGGCGGTTGCAGGATCTTGCCCTCCGGATGGGACAGGCCCTGGGACTATCCAGCAATCAAATGGATGAACTCGCCCTTTTAGCTGTATTGCATGACATAGGCAAGATCGGAATTCCGGACGATATTCTCATAAAGCCGGGAAGCCTGTCGAAAGAGGAATGGGTCACGATGAAGAAACATGCGGAAATAGGCTACCGCATAGCCCAGACCTCATATGAGCTGGCCCACGTCGCTGACGCTATTCTGGCGCACCACGAATGGTGGGATGGCACAGGCTATCCTCAGGGCCTCAAGGGTAACGAAATTCCCCTTACATCCCGCATAATAGCGATTATCGATGCCTATGACGTCATGACCCACGGGCGCCCGTACAGGGAAACTATTAGCCCGCACGCAGCTCTGATGGAACTCAAGAGATGCGCAGGCAGCCAATTTGACCCGGCGCTGGTTGAGGTATTCATCAACATGGTGTTAGGTTTGCGATCCGAGCCCGTATCCTTTTCCGTAAATCAATGAGGACCGAAATTCCTGGCAACATATGATGCCGGCCGGAGCTGGCATTCAGGCCAGAGTGGCTGTACCATATAGCTGATGATGGCTAGTTTTGCGAACGCGCAATACGACATGGCTTCGGGCGCTTTGCCGCCGCAGGAGCCATAATAGCATCTATCATGCCGTGTATGAGTTTTTTGTCCGGAGGACAAATTGTCGCTAGTACACCGCCCAGGCGGGCTTTGTCGCCGCTGACGAAGTAGTAGGGGCAAAGCCTTGCCCGACCAGCCATCGTGGTGACCTGGTCATTTTTGAGGTCATAAAACTGTGCTGCCACCTTTCGGGCCTTGTGGAATCTTTGCAGGACGTGTGGAGTCTTGTAGAAGTGACCAAGGGCAATTTCTAAGCTTTCATTCCATTCCTTAGATGAAAGATCATGGCCGACTTTTACGCCATGACTACCCCAAGCGAGTTCCGAAAAGCCCGAGGGCTTTATCACTAATTCCCTTTCCCGTTGGGTGCATCGGCCCAATTGCCGGAAATCTGTCACTGGGAGTCCGCCTACCTCGAGGCCGGGAATGACGGCATGCGGGGGCACCGGACGGGGATCTAAGATCCACGTCTCGGGGAAGAGCCCCTTCAACATGGAATAAGTCTCTTCGCCAAGTTCCTTGCGCCAGAAGCCTGCGAGCGCGAGATGGTGTAAAAGGGCAAAAAGCAGTTTCTCCTCTAGATAGCTTTTAATAGGAGGTGTGATGACTACTTTTTGCTTGCGCACGGCATAGAGGAGCAGGTCTATTTTGGGGATGTTCTTGAGGTCAAATAGCTCAAAGAAGCGATAGATGATGTCGATTTTTACCTGGTTCGAGCTTCCATGGCCTAGGAAGAGCCCTTCCTCGGTAAAACCTATCTCCTCCGGCCGCGCCGCAAATGCTTCAAATCCGGCATCACGCAGCGACTTCGCGAACCAGACCATCTCGTTCCAATAACTACTGGATTCACGGGATACAACTATGACCAGCACTGGTGATTCTATTTGCGGAACGAGTCCCCTCATTGCCTGGGCAAACTCACGAGTGATTCCGTCTCCACCGCCTGGCAGCCTGAACCCGAGCTTCTCATAACATCTGGATAGGGCATCCAAGATCCCGAACCCGCCTGGAACAGAATCAAGTTCAGTCGCAATGGCGCCATCTTCCGTCAAGAATATGTCCGGACGTATTATCAAGGGGAGGTCATTTCTGAAACGGCTCATTCTTCCATAATCGATGACTAATTCAGGCTTGCCGAGTTCGAGATATTCGTGTACCCAGTCCGGTTCCCTGCCGCGAACGCTTTCAAAATAGAGCTTGTTCGCCGCCCGATAGAAGGCCAATAAACGATCCCCAAGGATCTCGAAGAAATCTAGAGTATCTTGGGAGATCCAGAATGGCTCCGGAGAAATGAGCCAAGGACCGTTTTGACTCTCGCGCATTTCATTCTGAAGCGCTCCATCATTCCCCCAGAGATTGGCATTCATTATTGATTCGCTAATAAAAGAGCAATTCTTCACAAGTTCTGGAGAATCTTGTACCTCTTGCTGCTGGCAACAGCAACCCATGTTCTGACCCGTCCCTTCCGAGGGTTTATATAGGGCGTCACCTTACCTATCAGTTTACCCTAATATCGCCGGACTCTCAAGGGATCAATTGGCCCCCAGGATGTCACCCGACTCGCAAGATATCAATGAGTTTCCAACATGCCATCGAATTCTCGAGGTATCGCCGGATTCTCGATACTTCTTCAACCTCGAGCGCCCGTGGCTCCTTCTTTTGCCGTTTTGGGACAACTACTGCGTCTGCTACATTCGGTGAATATAGCCCTGGAGAATGGCTTCAAGAACGCGCTGATCGCCTAGAACCTGCCCGAGCGGATGACAGATACAAGAAGCCAGATGCCAAATACCAGCGCGGTAACGAACCCAACTTCAGCCAGAGGCACGCGCCAGAGCAATACGGGAGGGCCGGTACTCACGACAAGCGCTGTGCCGACTATGATGCTTGCCAGCACAATGCCGAGAACCAGGCGATTCACAAGGGCACCGATCCGCCAAAGATGACGGTCCATGTTATCAATTTCCAATTTGCCCTTCAACTGGCCCTCTACAGCGAGGTCGAGTAACTTGTCGAACTGCTTCGGGAGCGTCGACAGGAAGCCCAAGTATTCTCCGGCAACCTCAGTCATGCGTTGCGCAAGGTGGCCCGGTCTCATCCTCTCGCGCATAAGGCGTCTTGCAAATGGCTCAGCCGCCTCCGCGAGATTGAACGCGGGCTCCACCCGGCGCACAGTTCCCTCGACGGTTGCGAGAGCCTTTATCACCAGGGAAAAATCCGCTCTTATTCTGATATGGTGTTTGAAGGCAACATCAAACACCTCCCTTGTGAGGTCGGCCATGCTGATCTGTTCAAGGGGGACGCCGTAGTATCTCTGTAGAACAAGGTCTATATCCCGCGTGAGAGCTCTCATGTTGATTTCGGATGACGCGACTCCGAGCCTCAGCAGCACTGCCGCGACGCGAGGCGCAGACCTCGCGGTGACGCCCAGGAGGAAGTTTCCGAATTCGACCTTCAGCTCGTCGGTTACGTGGCCCACCATGCCAAAATCAAGGAGCCCAACCTGCCCCTGCGGGGTTATGACAACATTTCCAGGATGGAGATCCGCATGGAAAAACCCGTGCACCAGTATTTGCTCAAGGATCGTATTCGCCAGGATCCACGCCACGGCAGACCTGTTGATCCCCAAGAGGTCAACCTTATCTGTTTCGGTTAGCTTGGTGCCGCGAATTCGTTCCATGGTGAGGACGCGTCTCGTGGTGTATTCCCAGTAGACACGAGGTATCACAACGCGCGGGTCTGCTCTCAAGTCGCCCGCAAGGCGGTCCGCGTTCCTTGCCTCCGCCGTATAGTCGAGTTCCTGCAATAAGACGCTTGCCAGCTCGTCAACGGTGTTGACGAGGTCATAGACCTTCCCGAGCATTGTCCGGCGCGCTGCAACGGCCGCTATTTCTCTGAGGATCTCAAGGTCAGTGCGGACAACCTTCTCAATGCCCGGCCGTTGAATCTTGACTACCACTTCCTCCCCTGACTTCAGAACCGCATTATGGACTTGCCCCAGCGAGGCGGCCGCGACAGGCTCAGGTTCGAATGCCGCAAAGACTTCCTTGGGAGAACCGCCAAGCTCATCGACGATCGCCGACTCCACTTCGGGCAAGGGGAATGGCGGGGCCTGGTCTTGCAACTTCTCCAGTTCGGAGGCGAGCTCAGGCGGGACGACGTCCGGCCTCGTGCTCAGGATCTGGCCAATCTTGATGAAAGTAGGACCGAGCTCTTCCAGCGCCTTGCGCAGACGTTCCCACCTGGGCATCCGGTATAAGCCGGGGCGCGCCAGGTCGCTTTTACGCCTCCATCTCGGGATTCCCCTGGCCTGTCCCAGCATGTCAGCGAGGAAACTGAATCCATACCTCGTTGCTACGCGCACTATCTGTCGGTAGCGCACGATATGGGCGTAGCTTCGCAAGATATCCATGGAATGTCACAGGCTACTGGCGAAGCCGCATCTCGAGTTCTTCCAGGTCTTTCTTGGTAGCAAGCCCGAGTTCGCCGACGATCTTCTCAACCTCGTCGCGAACCGCCTCTCTCAGGCGGGCACGCCCCTCTTCGCCTTTCTTGGTTAGCTCCGACACAAGCCTGTCAGCCTCGCTCCGGCCCATCTCGCCTCGCTTCACGCATTCGTCCATTGCCTTTTGGATCTTTTCTCTCGTCAGAAGAACGGCCCCCAGGCCGAAGTCGATGATCTTGTTTACCGTGTCAATCATATTGGTCCCCCCACAATATTATTCCCGGCACCGGTCGAGATACTTTCGCGGTGCCCGCCGCTCTAGTTTCACCTGCTATTCTATAAATGATACTAGGTTGCCACTGCCCCATGCAGCTTTGGGGCCTCATGGCGCCATCTGACGCTGTTACCTGCCGCAACACACATCGCGGCCGACTATTTCCGCACCTTGCAGTAGAGTGCATATGGATGCGCGAGCGCGTTCGCAGTTGCACGCTTAGCGTATTCCTGGACACTGCTACATATTCGAGGAGTCCGCCAGTGACGCACCAGGCGGGGTCCCTGTGCGGAAACGTCGTCTTTCATTTGTTCGCCGCCGCCGTGGCTTTTTCCCTTGCTTGTGGGTATTCGGTCTGCCACGCGACGTCCGCGATCTTGCCATAAGCCTCGGCGTACTCGTCAAGCTGGCCGGCAAGAACCGTGGTCACACACTCCGCTCCCTCATGGGTAGGATGAGCGCCACACAAAGAAACAACCTCTCGCAGTATATGCGGATTGTCAATGATCATGCACGGCCTAAGATGGTTTTCGTTGAACGGCATGCGCTTCTTGATCTCCAAGAAGAACGGCGACTTTAGCACTTCCTTGAGGGTCGTATTTCTGATGTTGTCGACTGCGAAGTGCACGAACACGCAGGGTTCGATATCTCCATGGGCATTTATATGCAGGTAGGAACGGCCTCCGGCTATGCAACCACCCACCAGTGGGCCGTCATTCCAAAAGTCCGCCACGAAAATTGGCCTCGTGGCCCGGAAATGGAGGACTCTTTCGCGCATATGGTTCCGTTGCTCCGGGGTGCACATAAGGCTCATATCGGCATCCTTGCCTACAGGGACGAAGGTGAAAAACCATCCATACAGTGCTCCCTTATCAATGAGCATGTCTATAAATTCGTCACTGCCCACCACATCAGTGTTGTTACGTGTATATGTAGCGGAAAATCCAAAGACAGCCCCGGCCTCGCGGAGGTTATCCATGGCCTCCATTACTTTCTTGAACGTGCCGGGCCCTCGGCGCGCATCGGTCTCCTTCTCAAACCCTTCAACACTTATTGCCGGTGATATGTTCCCAAGTTCCGTGATTCTCTTCGCCATGTCTTTGTCGATCATGGTCCCGTTCGTATACACCATAAAAACCACATCATCGTGCTTCTCCCAGAGGTCAAGAAGATCCCTGCGGACGAACGGTTCTCCGCCGGAGATGACTATGAAATGAATGCCCATCTCCTTCGCCTCGTTTACCACCCTGTCGAGAAGCTCAAATTCGAGCTCGGGCTGTTTTGTGTACATTCCCGCATAACACCCTGTGCAGCGAAGATTGCACCTCATTGTCGGGCTCATGACAATGAGTGACGGCACATGCAGCCCCGTTCTCTTCTCATACCTTTCGCGCTCCTGGAATCCAAGATAGATCTCGTTCACAAAGAGATCAACGATGCCCTTTGTGCGGAAATTGGGGTTCATCTGTTTGAGAGCGCGCACGGCATATCTCGTCCATACATGATCCTTATCCTCAAAGGCCTTCCGTGCTATCCTGACCTGTTCCTTGTGCACCTGTGTCGGGGCGATCGTCTCTATTATGCGTGCCAGCGTGACAAGGTTACGCTCAGGATTCTTGGCAAGAAGCGCTAGCGTCTGGTCAACTACCTGGCTTGCCAGGTACTTCTTCATGAGGTCATAGGTCTTCACTAAATATCCTCCTCCTATACATTATACATTGATCATAGAAAGCCAGCCCATTCCTTGAATATAGGATATACCGTCTCTATAATAGCGATCATCCCAAAAGACCCAAAAATGGTACATAGCAGACCCGCACGCGGGACGTCACATACTGCACATCACACACTCTGCGACATAGTGTCTTTTACGAAATCATACAAAATACTACGGTCTTCATCACTAATGCGACCAATATAATGATGATATTTCTCGATGCATGAAGCAAGCATGGTGGATATATCGAGAGACTTCCTACTTTTTGTTAATAAGACCCCTAAAACACCCCCCGATAGCAGGGTAAGCCCGATAACCGGCTCACCTGCCGAAGATACGATGCTAGCAATCACCCTGAAACCCTCTGTCCCAAGAAACTTCGCGCATGCCAGCAACAGGACGATAGTATATGCGCAATACGTGAATGGCTTCTCTACGCCGCGAAGCCGATCTACAAGCGGCCCTAACGCCCTTAGATTCCCCTGCGACTCAAGCTGACCGATTATATCTGCAAGCATTGCGCGAAGGTCTATTGAATCCGTCATTATGTCAATAGCAGACAAGGATCCGCCAGAGTGGAGGGATGCCTGCCGTGTCGATTCCTTCTCTTCCACAGGCGCAAAGACAACTCGTGAGCGCCCGTTCGACTCCGCTCCGCAATTCAATACATACTCAAACCTAGCAAGTCCGCTCGCCACAAGTTTTTTGAGCATATCGTAAGCCGTCCACTTACTCACGCCGAGCCCCTTCGCTACCTCCTCATAATGGACGGGCTCGTGCTTGCTTCTATAAAGCCTATTGAGTTCCCTGAGGAAATCCTTGCTTCTCTCCGTAATCCCCATAACATCACCATCCATCTCCATTATACCCAAAAGACCAAAAAAGGCAATAGGGTAGCCCAAAAGCCTATATCACAAAGAAAGTTCCCACCGATCACCAGCAAGTCCTTATTGAGATACTCCACGGCATGAGTGCTGAGGTGGTTGTGCATTCCTACCACAATAGAAGCTCGCGTGGCATCATGGTACTGCTTAAGGTACGGGCATTCTCTCCGGATGTCAGACCAACATTTAGGATCTCTATTGTGGAAAGAATCCATGACATACTTGGACTCGGAGGGTAAACAGGTTCATTAGTCAGTTGCTCATGATGGCTGGAGATCGTACTAGAATATCCAGCTAAGGTAATCTCGCCCATTGACGAAGGGCCCGGACCTGCGTAAAATAAGGATTGTAGTGTGCGCCTGTAGCTCAGGGGATAGAGCAACTGACTTCTAATCAGTGGGCCGCAGGTTCGATTCCTGCCAGGCGCACCAGTATTTAACAAGCCGTCAAAATCAGTCAGTTGCGCCGCTTCGCGGGCGGCGGGGGCCCTACCCCGCCGGGCTATCCCAAAAGGCAATCAGTTGTTCAGTTTAAAGAACATCTGATAAGGGAGAAAGAACCGCTGATTCGCATGTTCCGGCCCCTCGACAGGAGGGGTAATTGTGGCGAAAACAGTGATGCGGGGCAGGATCAGCGAGAGTGCCTCAGCAGGCCATGGCCAGGCAAGAATCCAGGATAGGATAAGTTCCAACCAAAGCAAGATCGTCGATTCTTGGGAAAAGATCTTGTCAGATTTCCTTATGATGAAGCAGGCGCAGGGATTGAGGGAGCGTACCTTACGAGACTTACGAGACTATAGAAACAATCTCACTCTGTTTTTCAAGAAATTTCCTGATACATTTGAAAGCGAAGAAAAGCTGCTGTCTTCTGTGTACCAATACATGGCGCAGAAACTCAAACCCGCAAGTTACAACCTTTACCTGATATACCTCAAGGCATATTTCAATTACTGCGTCAAGCGAGGCGTTATATGGGGGTGCACGACATTTTTATGAAAGGGATTGACGGCCTTCTTTTTTATGGTAATCTGAATGTATAAATACATACAGAGGGGGTTGCTGTAAAATGTCCTTAGATATGGAGCGTTTGGAAGCAGAGCGG
>JABLXA010000016.1 GCA_013178415.1 Bacillota bacterium
GAGGGAGTACCTCTGTTAATTATTGTAAATCGATAATAAAATTTTATGCTTTAAGAAGGCTTTAATGATGCACGAGGGTACAATTGGTGGCTGGCAAAGATCTGGAAGGTTATATCAAAAGTGCAGTATTGGCGTATGTTTTTGTTGACAAGAGTGCTCTGGCTGGCTATAATAGCTAATAGACGGTCGTTTGTGCGGCTGTGAGCGATAAAAGATAGCATAAATTGAGTGCCCGGGTGGCGGAACTGGCAGACGCGTACGTTTGAGGGGCGTATGGGGTAACCCGTACCGGTTCAAGTCCGGTCCCGGGCACCATATGATTGACATACTGATGCTACGGCGGGTTCGGCAAAGAAGTAGATCGTAAGGGTGTCGCTCCCCGGATCGAATTCAAGGCGCCGGACGAAATATCGTAGCATTTTTCTTTTTCATGTTCATGAGGCTTAGGAGGGTTTTGGATCAAAATCTAGAATATATCACCAGAAGATATGGGAAAGGGTGCTGGTATGGAGAAATTACGGAATCTTATTGTCTTCTTCATTCGCAATTTCCCGCGCCCTCTAACCCGCACCGAACTTGTCAAGTTGTTATATCTATTTGAATATGAGCAAGTCCAGATTCAAGGGCATCAATATAGCGAAGTGACCTTTGTTCGTGACAAATATGGTCCTTTCGTTTCATCTATCCTTGCAGAGAGTGACTCTCTCTGTTCCGCCGGTATCATAAACTGCAACCGTTATGATATCGATTCGGACTGCATATTATATGAATATACTGTCTCGGATCCCATTAAAGCGGCGCAGTATGATTTACCGGAATGGGAAAAGGGAATTGCTTTGACCTTGATAGATCGGACCGCAAGACTATCACTAAAACAAATAAAGGAGCTTGCATATTCCACCCCTCCAATGGTCGAGATCCTTAAAAAGGAGGCAGAATTAGGATATCTGCTTCTTTCAAGGGGGATCAATATGGAAAAAGGGAATACCCCGAAAAAATTTACAAAAAAGGAACTTGCCGCTGCTAAACGGCGCCTAGATACCTCACCGGATCGGGGCTCTGACGACGAGTATCTTGCTGCATTTCTTGACACCTACAAAGAGTTCGAGAACCTTCGACGGAGGGCTACAGAATGCCTTCTTCAGAATTAGATCCGTATCCTTTCCCGCAGGCCATTTTTGTTAACAGAGAGGTTGAATTTGGGGAAGTATATTTGGTCAATGACCACTTGATAAGCATACCGGATGCCGATAGGGTTCAAGGCGAAAGGATTTTTCATAAGGAAAGGCGGGTAGTAATTGTCCAAAACGACCGAACGAATTATACGACGTTCCCCACAGTCTTGATTGCCCCATTAACTAGTCGTACTGATACGAAGCGTCGTCATGATATTGAACTATTTCCGGAAGAGGAAGAAGCCATAAGTAAGCCTGTCCTTGTTCGGCTCAAATTGATACAACCTATTCTACGTGCTGATCTTGGCGACTGTCTGGGGGTGCTGTCCAGGTCCAAACAAGCGGAGATTATGCAAGCAATTTTGGAGATTTTCGGGGTATCGAATGACGGAGAGAATGGGCAAGAGCAGGTTGGAGGGTTAACTACCTGAAGCCCGGCTTTTAGAAGGCAAGGTTTTTTCAATTTTTGAAAATGCGAGGCTGGGAAGCTCTCTGGCGGGATACATTATGGCAAACATGCCGCGCCCCGTTCCGGGTACCAGTGGCATCCCATACTGCTTCGAGAGAGGCAGTATTTATTTTTTCTACAGGGGCTGGGAATGCCCCTAGCGTTCAATTCATCTCTGATACCGACATATGATAGCTGCCGATTGCCCCGGAGCTCGACCAGGATCAGCCTTACGATTTCTGCTTGCTGGGGGTTTATACGCCATAGCGTCCGCACAATATCTTTGCCCCTGGCGTTCTTACCTCGTACAACATGATATGTCTCATAACCATACGGGGCCCTTCCGCCGTTTTGGACGCATACTCCTCTATCCGCCGGCGCTGGGCCGGGATGGAATTATTGGAGTCAGCCTGCTCTTCTGTGGAAACGCGCTCGTAGGCTAAAGCATAGATTGGCACTTGAAACATCCTCACTCGAAAAAGTAGTCCATATTCTTGAGGAGTATAGATTTTGCTAGCTATCCTTGCCGCAGGGGTTGGATATAGCCTCTCATAGTCTGCTGCCTTATACCGACACCTCTTGAAGATCTAGCTTGTTATTAACTTTTGAGGAAGAAGTCATTGGCCGGAATTTAATCTCCAAGGCCATACCACAGCTTCTAGCTATTTTCTGCAAACTTGATAGAGAAACTTGGCACTTCCCGCTTTCCATGCGAGCAATAGAGGATTGAGTTGTACCGATTCTCTCAGCCAATTCCTCCTGAGTGAGGCCAAGAGATTTTCGAAGAGCAAGTATGGTCCTAGCGATCTGATATTCCAGCTCGCTATCTTCCCATGCTTTAGCGAATTCGGGGTCCTTTAACAACTCATCAAGATGCTCCTCAAATCTCATCGCCATCTCCCCCTCCTTATAAGAATTCTCTTCTGAGTTTATTATAGCACGCGCGCTATATTTTTATATGCCAATTTCATGCCCGTTGGGGATGTTTTCTATTAAGCCAAGTAAAATCCCGTCTATAAATCCATCCAACGTATCTTTCCTTGATTTTTCGCCCCGATAGTTATATAAGCAAACTCATACTCGCCTCCACCGGCGGGAACGCGGCGGGCTCGGAGAAGGCGGGGCTTACCTAATTATATCATGGAATATGACACTGGACTCTCTTTTTCAGATCATGCCGGAGATGCGATTTTTCCTCCGTCCCTGGCAGGATTAAAGACCTATGAGTGGAAATTTCCATGCATATGACTTTCACAGGATGTGAATTGATTAGACCATGTATTGGCACTATTCCCCTTATATGCTACTTCTTATCATAACAGCGGTTACATCTAGCACGATTGCGGCCATGGCCTGGCGGCGAAGGGATGTACCTGGCGCAAAGTCATTGATCCTGGTTATGCTGGCCGTGATAGGGTGGGCGCTCGGAAATGTATTGGAGCTGGGATACACTGACCTGAAAACCAAAGTATTTTGGGCCAACATCGAATATATTGGAATTGTGGCCGTGCCGTTGGCCTGGTTTGCCTTTGCTATCCAGTACGCCGGGCAAGAGAAATGGCTGAGTCGTCGCAATATAGCGCTACTATTGGTTATACCTGCCCTCACCCTGATCTTCGTTTGGACAGATGGCCGCTATGGGTTGATGCGGCATGACTTCAGGCTGGATACCAATGGCCCTTTCTCTGTGGTGGCTAAATCCTATGGTCCATGGTTCTGGGTTCATACAGCCTATTCACATATTCTAACCCTGCTCGGCACAGTCATATTGATGCAGGCATTCTTCCGGCTGCCGCGCCTGTATCGGGAGCAGGCGAGTGTCTTGCTGGTTGGCGCGCTGGTGCCATGGGTGGGGAATGTCCTCTATATTTCCGGGTTAAGCCCAATCCGCCGCCTTGATCTTACGCCCTGTTCATTCGCCTTTTCTGGCATGTTGATGGCCTGGGGCCTCTTTCGCCTGCAACTGCTGGACATCGTGCCGATGGCCCGTGATGCTGTCATTGAAGGTATGAGCGATGGTGTAATCGTCCTGGATGCTCAAAATCGTATTGTGGATATCAACCCGGCCGCCCAGGGTATCATAGGCCGTCGTGCGTCGGAAGTAGTAGGGAAGCCGGCTGATAAGGCATTCTCAAAGCATCGCGACCTCGTCGAATATTGCATCCAAAATGTGAAGGCGCAGGCAGAGATCTTTCTTGGGACAGGTGAAGCGCAACGTTGCTATGGCCTGCGCATCTCTCCTTTGCATGATTACCGGGGCAATCTCACCGGTCGCGTGTTCGTCCTGCATGAAATCACCATGCAAAAGCGGGCTGAGGCGGCTCTACGGGAGTCGAAGCAAAAGATAGAGAGACTCTGCGAAATGGCCCGCCAGTTGGCGGCTAGCGAGACTGAAGAGGAGGTATACCAACTCACAATCAGCGCGGCGGAAAATATCCTCGGTCTTTCCAGGTGTCGCCTTAATATAATGGAAGGAAATGAGATGGTGACTAGGGCCGCGTCCCCTGAGTTTCCTTCCGCAGCAAGCAGGGGTGAATCTGCTACAGGATGGCCGGCCGGAGAGGTGCGTAATCAGAACAAAAGGATGATGAGTGTTCGTATCGGCGATTTCGGCGTACTGGAGGCGGCGCCTCCGGGATCTGGTGTTTTCACTGAAGATGATATGCGGCTTCTCGACCTGTTGCTTGGGCATGCCACAGAGGCATTGAAAAGGATCAGCCTGCAAAATGAACTCAGGGCGCAAGCCATTCATGATCCCCTGACCGGCCTTTATAACCGCCGTCACTTTTCCCGTGTGATCCGGGAAGAGCTCGAGCGTTCTGAGCGATACCGCCGGCCTCTCACTTTCATGTTGATAGACGTCAACTTTTTTAAGGAGATCAATGATCAATTTGGTCATCAGACCGGAGATATTGTGCTCCAAAAGGTGGGGAAATTGCTGCAAGAACAGCTGCGGGAAACGGACGCCGTTATACGGTATGGAGGGGATGAATTCCTCATTGTTTTAGCAGGAACGAAGGGCCAAGAGGATGCGGAACACATAGCTCGGAGGATTCGCGAATCCGTCGATAGATGGAATAATGATGGTTCGCCGGTGGATCTTCCAGTAACCCTGGCAATTGGGATGAGTTCGTGGGATCCATCAGGCGATGAATCAGTAGAAACTGCTTTGCGCAAGGCCGACCAGCGTATGTATGAGGATAAGAAAAGGCAAGGAATGGGCAAACTGCCCAGCGCATTATAGAAAAGATTTTTTCGAGAGGAATTTACTAGACAAGAAGGAAAGCCACGTTTCCTGTCGAAATATCGAGTGGGTGCCAGTGAATCCGGTTCTTTACGCGGTCGCTTGGAATCGGCTGAGGTAGTAGCGAGACCGACCAATTACAACCATCAGGCAGGCTGTGATTGTGGTTGGTCTTTTTTCTATATAGACCCCCATGCCGCGGGGGCGGCGCCATCAAAAGGATGGAAATAGCAGCGGCTCATTTTTGGGGCAGATTGCCAAATTCAGATTTAGATCAGGGGCTAGCCGCGTGTGGCGTATTTGCCAGCCGCGCGCCGATGGTGTCTTCTTTCAGTTTTGGAATTTGTCATCTGCACTCAGTCAGACTTAGCTCAATAAGCAAAGTTAAGGACTGGGAGTCTAGTTAGGCGGCCACACCAACATGACGCATGAAAAACTTTCGCCTCAACTGGTTGGGCTGAACATTGATGATTTTGCGCGATCATTCCGATATATTTAATGGGACTCTATCCTCAGTCGATTAGGCGCAGTTTTGCAGATCAGATGAACTGGCATCGATGAGAGGAGGTGAAACCGATGTTGAAGCTTCTCAAGAGGCTCGTCAAAGAGGAGAGCGGGCAGGCGATGGTGGAGTATGGGTTGATAATCGCTGTGATTGCCATAGCGGTAGTGGCCGTTCTAGTAGCTTTTAGGGATGAAATCGCAAACGTTTTTAATAGGGCCACGACCGCGCTGCGGGAGACCGGCAATGAGGAGAACCTACCGACGCCACCGTAGTAATAGCCGCAGCTGGAATAGGATTGGCGGCGGTCAGCACCGACTAGCAGCTGCGTCTTTCCATGGCGACGGAGCTAATGTGGAAACCGGAAAACCAGCAGGGTGAGATACATGATGTCGGCTCAAGGAATAGTTGTAGCCTCGCTCGCAGGTATAGCAATCTATGTTGATATGAAGCATGGGAGAATTCCCAATGCCCTGGTGGTTTTTGGTTTCCTGGCGGGTATTACTACAAACCTTGTGACAGCAGGCGCAAAGGGCCTTCTCCTGAGCCTAGAGGGCGCGCTCCTCGGGCTCGCGCTTTTGTTCATCCCATTCGCCCTGGGCGGGATGGGCGCAGGGGATGTAAAGCTTCTTGGAGCTATCGGGGCCCTTATTGGGCCCCAGGGAGTATTTTATACTGCGCTCTATGGCGCTCTGGCGGGTGGAGTCATGGCTGTTGTCGTGCTCATCAAGCACAGGAGGTTATTTGTCACATTACGCACACTTGGATTTGGATTTTTGCTTTTCCTGCTGGGGGCGTGGGGTGGGCGCTCC
Organism: Bacillota bacterium; assembly: GCA_013178415.1. Lineage (NCBI taxonomy): Bacteria > Bacillati > Bacillota > Bacillota bacterium. The sequence goes on from JABLXA010000016.1 coordinate 6,182, forward strand.
TGGAACCTTGGCCAGAGTAAGGGAGGTAGCGGTTCAATCGGCTTCCCTTATTCCCTCGCTATCGGAGCGGGCCTGGTCCTCGCGCTCATCCTGCGCCGCGCGGGGTGAGGTCCCACATGAATAGAAATGCTCGCAGATTGAGCCGACTTTTCGCGAAAAGTGAAAAGGGACAGGCCCTTGTAGAGACTGCCCTCGTTTTGATGCTTCTCCTCCTTCTTTTTGGGGGTATAGTGGAATTCGGGCGTATTTTGCAGGCATCCCTCACAGTTACAGCCGCCTCTCGGGAAGGGGCGAGGGTGGGGATCCTCGGAAAAACTGATGATGAAATCAAAGAGGTGGTAAGAACCGCGGCTGGGACGTTAGACGCTGACAAGCTGCAGATAGATATCGTTCCACCCGCGGCTGACCGTAAAAGAGGCGAAAGCCTCACTGTGGAGGTTAAATATCCTGTTGAAATCGTCATACCTATCATTTCTGCGATTATCCCGGGCCCTTTTAATGTTTACGGCCGCACCGTAATGAGGATGGAATGAACCGGGATCTTGGTGGGTCAGCCGGCCCAACAGACCCCCATGGGGGCGCTTTTGGTATGTTTCCGAAGTTAGAGAGGTCCGCCAGGAGAATATATACAAGACTGCTGAGGGATGAGAAAGGCAGCGTACTTGCGGGCGCGGCCCTTGGCATGGGAGTGATCCTTGCTATAGCAGCTCTGGTGATAGATCTGGGGGTTTTGTACCTTACCCGAGCCCAGCTATCCCGGGCCGCTGATGCTGCGGTGTTCGCAGGAGTGCAGGAATTACCTGATCAACCGGATGTTGCAAGAAGTATGGCTATTAGTTTTGCTTCACATAATGGTGTGCCAGAAGATGGCGTTAGTATAGACATCTCAGGGGATAATCATGAAATCAGGGTCGAGGTTCATGAAACCGTGAGTCTGCTGTTTGCAAGGCTCCTGGGGTTCTCTCAAATGGATGTCAGAGCCCGGTCGGCGGCAAGGGTAGCCTCCGTGAGGGCGCTCACAGGCGCGGTCCCGATCGGCGTCGTGCAGCAGGATTTTGAATATGGACAGCTCTATGCTCTGAAATATGGGCCAGGGGGGCCGCAGGGGCAGCATCATGGGAATTTCGGGGCCCTTGCTCTCGGCGGCCGGGGAGGCAGAACCTACGAGGATAACTTGAGGGATGGCTACGGCGGAGTGCTCCGCATCGGTGACGAGGTGGAAACGGAGCCTGGCAATAAGGCCGGCCCTACACGCCATGGGGTGGAAGACCGGATAGGACGGTGCTGGCACATACCGAAATGCACGCCTGACCACTTCGTGCCCGGGTGTCCCAGACTCGTTTATGTCCCGGTAGTTGATACTTTGGATTTTCATGGAAGAAAGAAAGGCCCCACCATAGTAGGTTTTGCCGCATTCTTCCTGGAGGGCGCTGAAGATGAGGATTCCGGCGGGGCGCAGGCGGGTGGTCAAGGGCAAGGCCACGGGAAAGGGAAGAGCATGAGTATATGCGGCAACGGCGATCAAGGCGGCAACAGTGGCTGGATTTATGGCACGTTCATACGAATGGTGACCGAAGGTGAACTCGGGGCTGGTGGGGATCCCGATTTTGGCCTTCGTACTTATAAGCTTATTGAATAGAGCAGCATATGCCACTTGAAAGGTGGCATATGGGGCGCTTGATAGCGTAGAAAGCACTATTGAGATTCAAGCATTCCTTGGGGCGGGGGGCCAGAAAATGCCCATGAGGCTATGGGGGGACGAAAAAGGTAATACACTCGCGGTCGTAGCCCTGGGTATGGCAGTGATTCTCGGCATGGCAGCTTTGGTTATAGATGCCGGGCTATTATACCTTACGCGCGCCAGGCTATCTCGGGCCGCGGATGCCGCCGCTCTTGCCGGGGTGCGGGAATTGCCGGAAAACCCTGCGACTGCCGAGAGTGTTGCCCGCGACTATGCGTGCCGTAATGGCGTCCCAGAGGGGAGTATTGCCGTAAATATCTCGGATCGTAACCACAAGATTAGCGTTGAGATCAGCGAGGATGTAAGACTGACATTCGCCGGACTGTTAGGGTTCCCTCAGACCAGGGTGAAGGCAAAAGCTGTGGCGCGGGTGGGATCTATAGAGGGCGTGAAAGGGGTAATGCCCTTCGGGGTCGATAAGGCGCTCTTTGGAAGCGAGGGTTTCAGCCACGATATAAATTGCACACTCGTCCCGAAAGGATTCGGATGGATGCCAGGCGACGTGGGTTTTGTTCCTCTGGACCTAAAGGGTGACGGGGAGTCCCGATTTCCTTTTAGTCCTGTATTTGACTACATAAGGAACATAGTCTTAGGTTACCCAAAGACGCTTAATATAGGCGAAATGGTATACACTTATCCTTCCCCATATTCCATAATCGACGTATTAGCGACAATGATCGGCCTTATTATAAGGACCCTGTTCTATTGGAACAAAAGTGAGGCTTATATTTATATCCCCATAGTTGACCATTTGCCGGATAGGAGAGAGCAAGTGAAAATCGAGGGTTTTGCCTGCTTTTCCATGGATGTAAAACACTGGTGGAATATCTTCCCTTGGAGAGTTTCCGGAAGATTTACAAAGATGGTAGCCGAGGGCGGTCTTGGCAATGGCATGGATTTTGGACTGCGAACATATGGGCTTGTCGAATAGCCTGTTCATATGGCAGCCCGCGGGATTAACGTCATTTTAAAGGAGAGGTCAGGGGTGCAGGTGACATGAGGGCATGGAGAGTTGTGCTGGTTGCGGCCATATTTCTCGGGATCCTCACAGCAGGGATCACTTATAGATATGTGAGGAATGCCACTTTGCCATCCTCGGGCACGATGGCGCCCAGGATGGCTCGGGTTACGGTGGCGAGGGTTCAGATCCCTGCTTACACTGCGATAACCCGGGATATGGTCTATCAAAAGGAAGTGCCTGAGGGTGAAGCTGAGCCTGATGTTGTGCCGCTGGAGGATGCAATTGGCAGCATCACGAAGCAGGAGATCCTGGAGGGCAGGCAGGTGGTCCGCCCAATGCTCTTCAACAAGCAGGAGGCCGCTGGACTTGCCTTTGCCATTCCGAGAGGAATGCGCGCAGTCACGATTCCAGTGAATGAAGTCGCGGGGGTTGGCGGTTTTGTCAAACCGGGTGACCGCGTGGACATCCTGGGGACATTCAGGTCTGATGTGGCTTCTGTTGATATGACCACGACCGTGCTACGGAATATCCGGGTTCTCGCCGTGGCCCAGCAGATGGACGAAAAAGACAGGAATAAAGCCGTGGTCGCTGCCAGTGTCACTCTTGCGGTGACCCCGCAAGACGCGGAAAAGCTGGTGCTCGCCGGTGAGCTTGGAAGCCTGCGACTTGCGCTTTGTCCTATGCCGGAGGCAGCCTCGGCCAGCCCTTATGCTCAGGCGGGTTCCGCCAGCGCAACGCTGGCGAGCGCGCCCATAATGCCGCGCCGGGTGACTTCCTCCGAGATTGTGGGCACTCCTGCAAAGCCAGGGAGAACTGCAGGGTTCCAGGCTCCTGGATACCAGGCGCCTGGATATCAGGCTTCCGGATATGTGTCCTCCGGGCCTCCGGTCCCCCAACAATCTTCCAGATCTGCAGTGAGTGTAGGGAGCGTTGCTGCAGGGTCCGGAGGATCCGGCGCAGCCGGGAAATCGCCTGTTGAACCTAAAGTTAAGGTTATAGAGATCATCAGGGGTACCGAAAGAGACTATGTTCCAGTGGATAGGAGTGGCGAGAAATGAAACGTTGTGTTCCGATGATGCTGCGTATCTCTTGGGTCATATTTATACTCTCAGCTGTCGTCTTGCCGGCCGTCATCTCACCTGCCACTATCCAGGCCTCTGGTTCGAAGCCCGGCCAGGACCCTGAGCCCCGTGACATCCCAATTATCTTAGGAAGATCCATTTTGCTCAGTTTTGACGGCCTAACCAGGGCAGCCGTTGGAGACCCGAGGGTGGCGGATGTTGTGGTGATATCAGGTAACGAAATCCTGCTGAATGCAAAAGCCCCCGGTGAAACCACCCTCCATGTGTGGGACAAGAGTGGGGTGAAGGTCTACCTGGTCAAAGTCAGCCGCAACGAGTCGGAAACCGCGGCAATCGTGAAGAAATTGATCGGCCTTCCTGGGGTTTCCGTGAAGACGGCGGGCGGGGTTATCCTTCTTGAAGGAAATGTGGACAGGCCTGAAGATAAAGCGAAGGCGGAAGAAGTAGCAAAGGCTTATGCGGACAAGGTGTTGAGCTTTATCGTCATATCACCTGCTGGGTCTCAGAAAACAGTCGAAGTGGTAGTGGAGGTCATAAAGGGGACGGAGAAGAGCACAGTAAATCTCCGGGAACCCGCTGAAGGGAGATGAGGTTCCTGTGAGATGTGGCCAAATGTCATTTGGGTTGGAACCGCGTCTCGCAGTTTTGATGCGATATGCAGTTTCAATGCGATGCCTTATTCTAATTCTGACGATCGCGGTATTTGTCTTTTCATCCCATAGTCCGGTGACCGCTGAAGAGGCTGCTCCGCCTCAATGTGAAGCTGGATCTGCCATACCTGGATCCGCCGCGCCTGCTATCCAGCAGCCTGATTCGCCACTTGGGGACCTCCTCGCGGATGAGATACTTGTTCTTACCATGGGGGATTCCAGGCTTTTGAGATTTGAAGGCCTCCTCCGCGCGGCGGTAGGTGACCCGAAGATTGCTGATGTGGCGGTAGTATCCGATAAAGAGCTTGTGCTAAATGGCAGGTCTCCCGGCAAAACTACGCTGCACGTATGGGACAAAGCAGGGGTGCATTTTTATCGCGTCGAGGTGGATCGTCAGGATACAGGCATTGCAAAGAAAGTCAGTGAACTCATAGGCCTGGATGGCATAACTGTCAAGATGGCAAATGAGACTATTCTCCTCGAGGGCACTGTTTCAAAACCCGAGGATAAGCTCCGGGCCGAAGGCATCGCGAAGGCCTATTCAGACAAAGTCCTGAATCTTATTTCCGTTATACCTGAAAAACCAGCACCGGGCGAGGTCACCGGCGCTGCCGCAAAGACTCCGGAGGCGGAGGCGCCGCCAAAACCTCCGACCACCGAGGAAATCATAAGAAAGCTGTCTGGCCTAGATGGTATCAGGGTCACAGAAATCGGGGATACGCTCTTGCTGGACGGGGAAGTGCCAACGCAGAACGACCTGTCGCGGGTACAGGCAGTAGCAGGGATTTTTGGCAAGAAGGTGGTGAATCTTCTTTCCGTCAAGGCTCCTCTCCAGGTGCTTCTCCAGGTGCAGGTAGTCGAGGCCAGGCGTAATGCCGGAAAGGACCTGGGCATCCGCTGGGGCGGGGTCACGGGCCAGGGGAACGTTCAGCTCCCGGGCACGAATCTTGCAGATTCCACTACCCCCGAGGTAGGGCTTCTCTCTCCCCAGATAGGGCTCATTGGCGAGATCTTCGTAGGTTCTGCCCTTGAACGCTTGAACCTGCTGAGGGCTAGAATTGATGCCCTGGCCAGCGAAGGCCTGGTAAAACTCCTTGCCGCCCCGAGCATGCTCACGCTTAGCGGCAGCGAGGCGAATTTCCTCGTTGGAGGCGAGATTCCGATATTCCTTGGAGATGAGGGTGGCAAGATCAAATTCGAATGGAAGCCCTATGGCGTCCAGCTCAAGATAACGCCGGTCGTGGAACGCCAGGGGTACATAGATCTCAAAGTAAATCCGGAAGTCAGCAGTTTTGACTGGGAGAATGCGCTGCTTGTAAATGGCTGGAAGATTCCGGCATTCAAGACCAGGCGGGCAGAAGGGCACCTTATTCTGGCAGATGGAAGCACCATGGTCCTCGGCGGGCTCATTCAGTCTGAGGATACAAAAGTCATAGACAAGATACCTCTTCTTGGCGATATTCCAATCATCGGAGCCCTTTTCCGTAGCGAGAAATTCCAAAGGCAGGAGACAGAGCTCCTTATATTCGTGACCCCGAGGATAGTGGGGGCCGGGGAAAGCATTTCGCTTGATGTCATTAAGCACCCGGTTATTCCTGATGTATCTATGGAAAAGACGCCTGAGGGGAAAGAGGCGCCTGTGGACAAAGCACCTGTTGGAAAAGCGCCTGAAGGGACGACTCCTGCAGGGAAGGCATTCGATGGTGAGGTGAAAAAGTGACCATGGACGAGAAAATCAGGGTGCTCGTGGTTAGCGCTGCACCAGAGACCATCGAGAGCATAAGGTCTGCATTGGATTCCGAAAGTGAATACAGGATAGTGGGCGAGGCCAGGAGCAGGGAAGAGGCCTGGAGGCTGGCTGAACGCTTCGAACCAGATCTTGTCCTCATCGACCTTGATCCGTGGAAGATGAATTGGGTTGATGCTATCGAGCGTATCGCCCTGAGCCTCCCAGATACCACTGTCGTTGCCTTTTCCACTCATGCTGAACCTGAATACCTGCGGGATGCCATGGTGGCCGGCGCCAGGGAATACCTTGTCAAGCCTTTTGGCCCCGGGGAGCTCCTGGGCGCCATAAGGCGGGCTTATGAGGCTGACAGGAGGCGAAAGGCCAGATATGCCGAACGCGGTCTGCTGGAGTCGCAAGAGGGTCCGGGCAGGCAAAGAGGAAAGATCATTACATTCCTCAGCACAAAGGGTGGGGTTGGCAAGACAACCATCGCCGCCAATTTCGCTGTTGACCTGGTCCGGGAGACAAAGTCCAGGGTCGTCATGGTGGACCTGGATCTCGAGTTTGGAGATGTAGCGATACTCCTCGATATCATTCCTACACATACCATTATTGATGTCGTGCAGGAAGAAAATTTGACGGGGGCTCTCATGGAACGTTACCTTTCAACCCACCGCTCAGGACTCAGGGTGCTCCCGGCTCCTACCAGGCCTGAGCAAGCTGAGCTTGTAGAGCCGGAACACATTCGAGAGATTCTCGCCCTGTTGAGCGGGATGTTTGACTATATTGTCATTGATACTGCCCAATCTTTCACCGACACCACGCTTTCGGCCCTGGACATCTCCGACATGATCTTTCTCGTGACAACCCTGGAGGTCCCTGCCATCAAGAACACCAAGCTTTGTCTTGGATTGATGGATTCTCTACACTATCCTGCTCAGAAGATCAAGATCCTCGTCAATCGTTCATCCAGGGATATCGGAGTGAATTTGGAGGAAACAGAGCGTACACTGGGGCGCGCAGCAGATTTCCACATTCCTAGCGAAGGTAAGATCGTGGTTCCATCCGTGAATAGGGGCGTGCCATTCATCATGGCCAATCCTTCGTCAAGGGCGGCCCGTAGCCTTAGAGACGTTGTAAGAACTGTGCTGGATGAATTCAAAGAACCCGAAGCAGCCAGGAGGTGATGTACGTGTCGCTTCTGAGCCGACTTGAAGGCATTAAATCAGGATCACGCGCCGAGGCGCGGACAAAGCTGGATCGGCGGGGGATGAAGGCAGCGGGAGAATCGCAGGATGGGGTGGACCAGAGCGCGAATGATGTGGATCGGGACGCGGATGGCGCAGGGCGTCTTGATTCCATCGGCGCCTTTGGCATAGATCCAGAGCTCTGGCGGGGCAAGACTGAGCTTTTGGGACGGCTTTCGCGCAGGCCAGTGAGACAGCGCGCGCCCAGACGGAAAAAGGAAGATCCTCTGGAGCCTCTCAAGGATAAGATACACAACCGCCTCGTGAGGGAAGTGGAAAGGGATCTCCTCGAGAGGATCAACGAGGCTGAGGAGAGGGCGAAACTTCGAGAGAAGGTTGAGTCTGTCGTCTCCGAAGTTCTGGATGAGGAAGAGGCGGTCCTGCTCCCTGCCGAGCGCGAGGCGTTGCTCCAGGAGATACTCAACGATGTGATGGGCTATGGACCCATAAACGCCTTGATCCAGGATCCTACCATTACTGAGATCATGGTGAACGGACCCTATCAGGTCTACATCGAGCGCGGCGGCAAGGTGGAGCTCACAGATGTCTCTTTTCGGGACGCAAACCATGTGATGCATGTCATAGAAAGGATCGTGGCTCCACTGGGAAGACGCATAGATGAGGGAAGTCCCATGGTAGATGCAAGGCTGCCGGACGGTTCTCGCGTAAATGCCGTTATTCCTCCCCTTTCCCTTGTAGGGCCTTGCATCACGATCAGGAAATTCCTGAAAGACCTCTTAACTGCAGAAGACCTGGTACACCTCGGCACCCTCTCGTGGGAGATGGCCAGGTTCTTGGATGCTTGCGTCAATGCGCGTCTCAATATAGTTGTCTCGGGAGGCACAGGGAGCGGGAAGACAACAACTTTAAACGTGCTCTCTTCCTTCATACCCGAGGATGAAAGGATCATAACCATAGAAGATGCGGCGGAACTTCAGCTCAGGCAGCAACACGTTGTCAGGCTTGAATCACGCCCACCTAATATAGAAGGGAAGGGCGCGATAACGATCCGGGATCTTGTGCGAAATGCTCTCAGGATGCGTCCCAACAGGATCGTGGTAGGTGAGGTGAGAGGCGGGGAGGCCCTAGACATGCTCCAGGCAATGAATACGGGTCACGATGGTTCTCTCACCACAGTGCATGCCAACTCACCCCGTGACGTATTGTCCAGGCTGGAGACGATGACGTTGATGGCGGGGATGGAGCTCCCGATAAGGGCCATAAGAGAACAGATCTCGTCCGCCATCGATCTTATTGTTCACCAGGAGCGCTTGCGGGATGGAAGCAGGAAAATAGTGCAGATCACCGAGGTGCAGGGCATGGAGGGTGATGTTATCATCACCCAGGACGTATTTTTCTTTGAACAACTCGGTATCGACGAGAGGGGAAAGGTCCTCGGGAGGTTCCGTTCTGCAGGGATAAGACCAAAATTCGTAGATAGATTTGAGGCTTACGGGATTCACCTCCCAGCAGATATTTTCAGCTAAGGAAGGGGCTTTTCATTGGTGCTACTCCTGATAGCCGTCCTTGCTTTCCTTACAGTAGCGCTTGCGGTCATGGCCGCAGCACTGGCGCTTGAGGAAAGCCCGCCGGTGATACATGTCAGGCTTGAGAAATATTTGGGTAATTCTCCCACTACATCCAGGCCTGCAAAGCTCGTAACGACCTTCAGGACCTCACTCCGGAGGGCCGGGAAAGTATTCGAGGCCAGCGATTATGTCGCGAGGCTGGGTGGGGAATTGGAGCGGGCAGGCTTGCCTTTTGGTGGGCCGGAACTGCTGGCATTCAGCGTCTTCATGGCGGTGGGGCTTGCCTTTATATTCTTTATTCTTAGCCACAGACTGCTGATTGCTTTCACCATGGGGATTTTGGGGGCCCTTGGGCCTATTGTCGCCGTCCGGATACACCTTCGTAAGAGGCTCTCGGTTTTCAATACCCAGCTGGCAGATGCCCTGACAACTATCTCCAATTCATTGCGGGCAGGGTACAGCTTCATGCAGGCCATGGACGTAGTGTCGAGGGAGATGCTCCCGCCACTTTCAGAGGAATTTCTACGCACTTTGAAGGAAATCCAGCTTGGCGCATCTGTTGAGGAGGCGCTGACGAACCTTGCCGGCAGAGTACGAAGCGATGACCTCGAGTTGGCCGTAACCGCCATCCTCGTTCAACGACAGGTTGGCGGCAACCTGTCAGAAGTGCTGGACAATATTGCCGCGACCATACGGGAGCGTATCAAGATCAAGGCGGAGATAAGGACCCTTACAACTCAGGGAAAGCTTTCAGGGCTGATAATCGGAATCCTCCCCCTGGCGGTCGGAGGAATCATGTCTGTCATCAGTCCCGGTTATATAGCGCCGCTTTTCACTCATCCTCTGGGCAGGCTCATGGTGGGGTATGCAATAGTAAGTGAACTTATTGGCGCATTCCTGGTTTGGAGAATTGTGTCTATTGAGGTATGATCGGCTTTACGCTGGCGATGTGCTTTGGAGCGATGATGAACTCTGCGCCGGCTGGCATCGCGCTGGGTTAAGCGATTTCCGTGAGGTATGAAAAATGGGGATTACAGTCTATCTTATTACGATGTTCATCTTCATAAGCGTTGCAGCTTTTGCCTTCGGAGTATGGCTGTACTTCAGGCAGCAGAAGGAAGAGGTAAGGCTCAGGCTTGGCAGGATAGCAAGTTACGGTGCCGGTCCTCATCCTGAGGGCGCGGCAGGAGCAAGATCAGGGTTGGTCCGCGGTGCCCAGAGAAGGCCAGGAAGATCGTCGATTCTCGGCCGGCTGGTTGGGATTTTCTCGAAAGCTACTTCAGGGAATAGTATGGAGTATAGGCAGCGGAGGGCGAGGGGAAAGATGGCCCTTCTGGGGGCGCGGTTTAGTTTGGCGCTGGTCCTGGCCCTGGTTGCTGTTGGCTTTTCTCTGATGACCGGAGTCAAGTCTTTTGAATCCACGATGCTGGTAATCGGAGGATTTCTGGTGGGCTTCCTGATCCCCGGTGCCATGGAGGCACACAAGAAGAGCGCCAGGGAGATAGCCATACGAAAGGCGCTGCCGGATATGCTCGATCTCCTCACCATGAGCGTCGAAGCAGGTCTCGGCTTCGATCGAGCCCTCGCCAAGGTCATAGAGGGGAAAACGGGACCGCTGGTAGATGAATTTGAGATCGTGCTCCAGGAGATAAGAGTGGGAAGAGCAAGACGGGAGGCATTGCGAGACCTCGGCGAACGAGTCAAAATGCCTGAGGTCTCTCGCTTGATAGGCGCGATAATACAGGCTGAGCAGCTTGGGATGGGGATTGCCAAATCCCTCAGAATACAATCGGAGCAGTTGCGCCTTGCGAGGCGCCAGAGGGCGGAAGAGTCGGCGATGAAGGCTCCCATCAAGATGCTGTTCCCGCTGATTTTGTTCATTTTTCCGGCACTTTTTGTCGTGCTCCTCGGTCCAGCCATAATCCAGCTATTCACCATGTTTGTCAGAATGGGCGGGTGAGATGAAGAGCATGCACCGCGCCGCTCTTGGCAAGCCGTCACACATCATGACCGGGCAGCCATACGTCATAGTTCAAAATGAGTCAAAAGGAACAGTCCTCGCGGGAAAGGCAAGAGTGGCCTCAACCTGCTTGAGACGCGCGATAGGACTCCTGGGCCGTTCGGGAATTGATTCTGGCGAAGGGCTCATCCTGGTGCCATGCAGGAGTATCCATACGTTTTTTATGCGGTTTCCAATAGATGTTGTCTTCATGGATAAAGAATTCCGCGTCCTGCTACTGGAAGAGAATATGCAACCCTTCAGAGTCAGCCCTTACCTTCCCGGGGCATATTGCGTTCTTGAGATTCCCACCGGCACTATCACGGACACGGCTACAGCAGAAGGAGATATGTTATCCGTTACGCCCTGTACGCCCTGCAGGTAGAACGTGCGCCCTGTGATCGGAACCCGCAGCCCGGCCCGCGTTTCCTTATTTCATATCCACTTTTTCCACCTGAAATACCAGAGCATCCCTGCGGTAATGAGGGCCATGACTCCCAGCACAACAGGGTAGGCCCATGGAACGTTCAATTCAGGCATGTATTTGAAATTCATGCCATAGATCCCTGCGATGACCGATAGTGGCATCATTATGGTGGTGATGATGGTGAGGACCTTCATGATCTCGTTCATCCTGTTGGAAGTGCTGGAGAGATAGGCGTCCAGGACGCTTGACAGGAGATCATGGTAATTGTCCACCAGGTCGAACAGCCTCAAGATATGGTCATAGGCATCCATGAAGTAGATGCGATTGGCCTCATTGATGAAAGGCTTATCCTTGCGCAGGATCAAATTTAGGATCTCCCTCTGCGGGGAGAGTGACTTTCGTATGCTCAGAATATTGTGGCGGAGTTCAAAAGCCTCTGAGAGAAGGCGTTGATTTGGGGCCACGAACACCCGGCGTTCGATGGCCTCCAACCTTGATTCAACCTTATCGAGAACTGGGAAGTATTCATCTATGAGTCCGCGCAGCAGGCGATACAGCAAAAAGCCGATTCCTCTCTGCGCCAGGTTGCTGGATGAATCATAATCCTTATATGCTTCCTCCACGAACTTCAGCTTATCAAGATGGAAAGTCACAAGGTAATTGCCGCCCAGGAAAACATCAAATTCCGTAATCTTGTGCCTTCGCCCCTGACCTGAAGGCCCGACAGCGTGGAGTATGAGAAAGAGGTATTCCGGGTATTCATCCACCTTTGGCCGCTGGAAACGATGCAGGCAATCTTCGATAGCCAGGGGATGGAATTGGAATACACTCTTCAAAAGATCAGCTTCCTCCTCTGTTGGCTCATCGAAATCCACCCAGAGGAAAGTCCCGGCTTTGAGGGCATCCGAGATAGCCTTGGTCAGGCCAGAGTCGATCCTGTCAGATGGAAATTCTCCATGAATACAGCCTGGCGCGAAAATCCGGATCAAGTCTTCTTGCGCCTCCCACTGCAACCCTTCGATCTATTGCAACCTTTCAGTTGTTTCATTGCATCACCAGATCTGCGTTTGTCACATCTGCGGTCGATATTCACTCATTCATGGCAAGCCATGTCAGTTTATCAATTCGCTTCAAGTCATGTCAATAGATTTTAGCGGCTAGTACGACTCCGCTCCACGCTCCAAGGTTTAAGGCGAACTCTCCTCCAGCCGAGATCTCATGCCAATTACCGGCACCCAGGTTCTCGTCCATGCTGCCGCAAAGGCCGCCAGTGCTGAAGATGGCGCCAGCTTCAACGCGAAATATCTCGCGGGCCAGTATCTTGCCAGTTTTCCCGTCAGGAGCCAGGCGCAGCACGATATCAGGAGATATCTTCACCCTTTGGGCTTCGCTGCACATGTTGAGCACCACAATGACCCCGTGATCTCGGTCCAAGGTGGCTCCCGGATCTAGGCCTTGCGCCCGAGATCGACCCTGTGTCAGGGCCTGGCCCTGTACCCGGACGAAAGCGACGGCAGCCTCGGGTTTCTTTTCTCCCATAGCTTCTACAAATGAAAGCCGTCCCCTTCTGAGAGATGCATGAGATTTCCTGAGGGCGCAAAGAGCACCATATAACCCCTTCAACCTGTTCCGTATTCCCTCCCTATATGGCCTGTCCCAGCCTATGAGGGAGGGATCAAACAGGCTGGGCCTTTCCAGTTCTCCGATCTCCTGACCATTATATATGAGAGGTATGCCATCCAGAGTGAACAGGAGCAGCGCCGCCGCGCCCAGGGGGGCAAACCCGAAGCGATTGGCTGACCTTGGCAAGTCATGATTCTCGAGATACTTTAATCTCAAAGATCCACGAGGGAATTCACGTTCCTGCTGAACAAGGCCTTCAGGTATCGCATTTGCGCCTTTCCGCCCCTTCACTACATCCTCCAGGATCCGCGGCAGCTCTTCCTCATATGTTACATCAAAGGCCAGGAGATTGTGAATTGGTTCATGAGACTCAGCCAGGAGCATGGCATCACTTTTGATTTTCTTTATTTCGTTCCTGAATTTCACCCAAAACTGCACTGGGACCAATGCCGCCACATCACATCTGAAGCCATCGACATCAAAATCACCGATCCAGTATTTCCCGACTTGAATCATGTAATCTTCCAATTCCGGATTATCGAAATAGTTTAGCTGAGAGACATCATCCCATCCAAACCCTGCTCGTTGGATATTCCCATGACAATCTCTGCAAAACCACTCTGGATGCTGTGTCGTCAAAACGCTGTCATTGGAGGTATGATTTGCCACAAAGTCCATGATGACTCTAATACCCAGGTCGTGCGCGGCCCTGACAAGATTCCTCAGGTCTTCCTTTGAACCATACGCCGGATCGATACTGAAATAATCATAGATAGAATATGGAGAACCTAGAATGCCTTTTCGTCCGGCGAGCCCGATCTTATGAATCGGCATCAGCCAGATGCAGTTTACTCCGAGAGAACTTATGTCAGGCAACTTCCTTGTGATGGCGTTCAATGTGCCTTCTTTTGAAAAGACCCTCGGGAAAATCTCATATATTATGGCATCTCGGACCCAGTCCGGGCTCTCTACGCTTGGGCGATTGTGCATGAGACGCGGTCGAACGGAATCTAACGTAATCAACACCCTGCCTGAATCATCTACATCGATTACTGAATTGGCGCCGCCATATCCATTGTCAACTCGCCATGGGTTTGCCGGATCGTCGATCCAGCGTCCATCTACCACATATCTATATTGGTAGATTCCTTCCCTCAGAGGGATTATTGTTTCCCATAAGTCTTTGTCTGATTTGGAAAGCGGATGTAAATCCATTCTCCATCCGTTGAATTCGCCAGCAATTGAGACTGATCTTGCTCTAGAATCTTGATACCTGAAAAGAATACCACCATCAACCCCCACGGGTTGAAGGTCTTCTCTTCCTCCCAAACTGCCTCCCCCTTGCCTAAGAAACGATAGGACAAGATGACCTCCCCATAGATATTATAGGAAATCTGGGGACGGGACGGCAATTCCATTTTATCCCCAGGTCTACAGAGGTTTTTAATCAAAGGAATTTATTTCTATGATTGGCGCTAGCCTTTAAAGGAATTGGCCAAATGGTGGAGAATTTCGCATTCGGATCTGTCCCGAAAATGGGTTTTGCCACACGAGGCATTCCCATCCATTCGGCGGTGCCGCTATAGCGGTATGGGCATCTATCGGTGATATGGGCGTCCATCGAAAGTATTGGTGTCGATGGGAAACCATCTGTTGGAGGAGGTCGAAATGATCCATGTGTAACCTGATGATACCTGCTTTTCTGGCGATCCTTGGCCTGAGTCTCATACTGGTGGCGGGCGCAGAGCCCGTTTGCGCCGAGTCTCCCCCGATGTATTCCAAGTCTCCCAATGTGGCCGAGCGGCTTGGCTACCCGGCGGATTCCAAGCTTCTGATCATTCATTGCGATGATACCGGCCTCAGCTATGCGTCAAACAAGGCTGTTCAGGAACTTCTGACTCGCGGAATTGCCAGGAGCGCCAGCGTGATGATGCCATGCTCATGGGCTTATGATTTCCAGAGGTGGTTTGAAAAGCATCCTGAGTATGATGTGGGCATACATATCACCCTCACCAGCGAATGGGATACTTACCGTTGGAGACCTATCTCCTGCGCCTCTGAGGTCGGCGGTCTCATCGACCAGGAGGGGTTCATGTGGCGCGATGTGCGCGGCGTCGCATCTTCAGCCTCCCCAGAAGAGGTCAAGAAGGAGATTAGGGCTCAGGTCAAACAGGCCCTTGATTGGGGGGTAAGACCTACGCATCTGGATACCCACATGGGCACTGTATTCGCGACACCGGGATTTTTCGAGGCGTATATAGAGGTTGCCGGGGAATTTGGAATATTGCCCATGCTTATAAATCCCACAGAGGAAATCATCAGGGATTTTGAGAGCATGGGAGTTCCTCATGCCGGGGCCCTTGCGGAGAGAATGCGCGACCTTCCTTTCCCAAAGCTAGACAATCTCATCACTGATTTTGGCGGCGGTGATGACTATGAATCTCGTAAGCAGGCCATCTATCAAGTGCTTCGAGATCTCAAGCCCGGACTTACTCAAATAATCATCCACCCCGCCCTGGACACCCTGGAAATGCATTCGATAACCGATTCTTGGAAGGCGCGGTATCTTGATTACAAGATATTCATGGAGGATGAGACCCAAAGACTTCTTGATGAGCTCAATATCAAGGTGATCACCTGGAAGGAACTGGCGTCACTGATGTGATCATGGTCCATAACGACAGGGAAACCGGGCTGATAGCGACAAGAAATTGAGCTCGTAATCGCAAAAAGGACTGAGCCCCTGAGAGCTGCTCATGGCAAGCTTCAGGGGCATCCATAGGGCGGGTCGAATTGCAGGCACATCAAGGCGAGACGCCGAAGTGGTCTGCGATGCCCCGATAGATGTAGTATCCTTCCCGCCAGGTATACCCGGGATCCTTTAACCGGGCTTCCTGGTATGGGTTGGTGATGAAAGACGCTTCTGTCAGGATGGCAGGCATCCGGGTATAACGCAGCACATAGAAATTGGCGGTTTTAGGGCCATGATCGGCGAGTCCGAGCCCTCTCACAAGGCTCCAATGAACCCTGTTTCGCATGTCCATACTGGTCCAACTTCCGTAGGTATAGGCATATGTCTCTGTCCCGTTATATGCTGGATTGACAGAGGCATTATGATGGACAGAGATGAATCTATCAGCTCCCCATTGGTTCGCCATATAGACGCGGTCTTCCAGGCTCACATCATAGTCACCATAGCGCGTCATCCTGACAGTTGCCCCACCATATTCAGCAAGGCAATTCCTGAGAGCTGTGGCCACGCGAAGATTTACATCCTTCTCGGTGAGCCCGGTAGGTCCCACTGCCCCCGGGTCCCATCCGCCATGGCCTGGATCTACCATAAAGGTTACTCCTCCAAGTCCACCCCTAGCACTTGCAATTTGCGTAGCGCCTATCCATGCTAGAGTTGTGATGCATATGACCGCCGCGATCAAGATGAAGCAGGGGTTTTGGAGCGCTCTTCTAGGCAACTGATGGCCGGAAACGCCAATCCGTCCACGCGCAGACTGGACAGTTATCATCTTTCTGTGATCTGCCGTGTTCTGACGATCTACTATCTTTTGGCGATCTAGCACCTTCCCATGATTCTCTGCAATCCCGATGGTTTCCTTTGAAAACGAGCAACTTCCTGACTGGCCAAAAGACAGCCAGCCGCACACTCCCTTAGAATTCCGCATTTACAGCCTCCTCTCTACGGGGCTCTCCCATGCCCCCTTGAGCATCGGCATAGAATCATCACGATTCCAGCCATTGAAGATTACCCTTGTCCATCTTTCAATGCGAGGCATCACCTCCTTGAAATGGCGCCTCAGGGCGGCGGGCAGCGCCCGGCGCGACCGACTACCCTGCAAGATTATGAGTCGAAGCTCAATATCAGAATAAGACGTTATAAAATACCTTGATACGGCCATATCCTGAGGAACTGTTCTGATAGGCTGAATAGTCCAGTCCTATCTCGGAGGATGGTGAGAGCTCGCGGGTTACCCCCATCGTATAACTCAGGGTTGGTATCTTTTCATAGAGTCCCTTCGTCTTCGCGTCCTCCGGGTTATTGAAAGCAAGATATGTTGCTGTTCCATGGATCATTGTCTTGGGGCTCAACCGCCTCTCATATGAAACACGGATGCCTTTGGTATTCTCATAGAGTCCTAGTTCCGTTCCTCCAGCAGATTGGGAAGCGGAAAAGGTAGGCTCGAAACCAGGCGGCAGCCAACCTGCTGTTATGGAAAGGTGGTGCTTGTCTGAATCGAAAACATCCGTGGTGATGGCCCATCCTGTCACCCAACCCTTGTTGAATTCAGGCCCAAAAGTAGTGGGAGGCCGCATAAATGCCACCTCGCCTTTTACCTTCCGCCCCAAAATATGCCCAATGAAATCAATGCTTTGACCACGCTCGTCCACGAGCCCCGAGAAAAGATAGTTATATCCGAGAGACCAATCGCCAGCAAGCATCTCGGCACGCAGGGCTATGAGGTCATCGCTTCCTATCACTATGTTGCTTGCTCGCCCATATTGCGAGCTGAGACGTGAGTAAAGAAGTGAGACATTGATTGTCGGGGTTACTTTGCCCGTCGCGAGTATCCCCTCAAATGGAGAGACGGTGCTTTTGCAGAGAAGCCCGACTGGTCCCATTGAAGCATAGAGCCTTCCTGCTGTCACACTGAACCTCTTACCAACATACCTGAAGTTCACTTCGTCAATCAGTAGAGGACCGAAGGTCGGGTTCATTCCGTAGCTTCCGTCGCTTGGGAATTGGACGCCCCAGACACCCTGACTGGCGAGGCTGACATATATATCTGAGCGTGGCCCCGTCTGAGCCAGCAGATTTAGCTCCAGATCCTGAGTGAATCCAGGACGTCTTGCTCCGGATGAAGTCTTGTCATCCTCCTTTTTCTCATTTTCGGAACTCGTCTGGCCCTGAAATTTTTCAGGGTGGCCAGTGAAATAGTCCGCCGAAAGGCTGAACTTCCCGCCTATCTGAAGACGTCCCGGGTCTGAAGTGAAGCCCTGATTAGTATCTTTTACGGAAGCCTCCTCTGTCAAAGGCTCTGCCAGTTTCAACTCGGCTGGCTGCGCCGACTCATTTTTCGCCGTGGAATCTCCCGTAGATGGCGCGGCAAATGCCGCCGCATCAAACATCGTCTGTATGGCGGTATCACAGATAGTCGGGTTCTTGATAAAGGGAGGAACTACAAAAAGAATGAGACATAGACTTGTAACGCAAAAATAGGCCTTGTGGTTCCGCATATGCATTCTATTTATCTCCTAAATATTTAAATATTTGAAAACAGATTACCCTTGAATCAGATTTTCCCTGTCAATCCTGGCTTACGCGAAAGAGTGATGGAGAATAGCTCTGCATTCTCTTGCGACGCATATGATACCATCTTATGCAGAGCTAGCAAGCGAAATATTGCGTCACAGCCAGATAATTGACATTTTCGCCGCTTCCTTAATGATTTCCTGCTGTGGCGCGCTTAGGTGATGATGGGAATTTGTGGGAAAAGGTCGACCTACCTAAAAGATAGAAAATCAGGCTACTATGGCTATTTGGAGATCGTGGACCGCCCAACCTGCCTGCGGGAATTGCGTATAGGATGAGAAACGTCCAAGAGACCATTGATAACCAGCACCCAGGCGAGACATATCTCTATGTAAAGGAAAATGGCTCCCACCTTCCTGAGTGTAGGGTAATCATTGGCCTTGCTGAACAGTACAAGGGAGAAGCCTGTGAGGACGGCAACGAATTGCAGCCGTGAGACGGTATTGGGGCTGAAGTTGGCCGGCCCCATCGCAAGGGCCAGTATCCGCGCCTTGGTATCCTTAAACTCGAGATGCGATGCCTTGATTCTGTCGGTAATTGTCACGATCACCTGCGGAATGATGATGAGGATGACCATGCCAGTGCCAAGCGCCCCACTCACGAGAGCGAGTATGCCCATCCAGCCGCCGACCAGCCAGTCTGAGAAATGGTCAAGATAAGCTCCGGCGCGCGAACTCAATTTTCTGGCGCGAGCGAGCATACCGTCGATGCTATCGGTAAGTGCGGCCGCGATTAGCACCCAGGTCTGCGTCTTAAGTGGCTGACCGGCCAAAAACAATATTATGGCTACGCCAACCAGGCATATCCTGAGCGCCGTGATATGATTGGGGTGAATCCACCGCGGCATAAGGAGCCCTACAATACGTCCAAGAGTCCGGTCCCGGAGCTTCTCTTCGAAAGACGTCAACCGCTCAAACATGGACTTCATTTCCCCTTTCTTTCATATCCTATGCCAATATTCTCGATAATTGATATGATTCCTTGTCAAACCCTGTTGTGGACCAGCGACAGATTCGATGATATCATATCTCTTGAGGAAAGCATAAGGCCAACGGCCTGAATATTTTTGGAGTGATCCGAATGGACTGGAACGATCTCCTAGAGCGGCTGGGACGCGGAGAGGGTATCCATACGGAATTCAAGCTTAAGATTCCCCACCCTGACGATTTGGCGGCAGCCATAGTCTCTATGGCCAACACAGATGGAGGCGAAATCATTATCGGAGTAAATGATCTGCGCCAGTCTGTAGGTGTGGATCTTAACGAACTTGATGCAATTATGAAGCAGGTGGACAATGTCGCCCGGAATAACTGTGAACCCCCTTTGACCGTGGTTCAGGAGACAATCCCTATACCACATGGGAAAGATAAACTCTGTGTCATAATCCATGTGCCGAAGGGACAACAGCGTCCTTATCGCACTAATCGTGGTGTATATTACATTCGAACTACTTCAGGCCGCCAGCAGGCTTCTCGTGAAGAACTCTTGCGTCTTTTTCAATCAGCTGAGGCCCTACATATAGATGAACTCCCATGTCGTGGCACTTCCACGGCCGATCTGGATGTTCCATACTTTCTCAAGTTTTTTCAGCATGCCTATGGCTTGACCATCGAAGAGTCAGGGCTTTCGTTGGAACAGGTATTGAGGAATATGCGCCTTTTGACCAAGGATAATAACTTGACCTTGGCCGGGATGGCCCTCTTTGGCAGGCAACCGCAACATTTCTATCCCCATATGGCCGTTTACTCGGCTCGAATGGAAGGCAAGGATATGAGTGGTGACATATTGGACCGTAAGGACATAGAAGGCAACTTGGAAAGTCAGCTTCTGGGAGCAGAAGCCTTCATTCGTCTTCACTTAAGAGAAAGACACAGGATTAGAGGCTTTGAACCCGAACGCCAGCTTGAATTGCCGCCAGAAATATTCAGGGAAGCCATAATAAACGCGCTGGTTCACAGAGACTACACCGTCCGGGCTCCTCTTCGCCTGCTGATCTTCGATGATCGTGTAGAGGTTCACACTCCTGGGAAGCCTCCTAATACTGTGGATGTTGAGGCAATGAAAGCAGGAATTCATGTGCCGCGAAATCCTATTATATTGACTCATATGGCCAAAATGGGGTATGTGACGCGGATCGGAAGCGGGGTGCCGCGAATCTTTCGGCTGGTCACTGAAACCGTCGGACGTCCACCAATTTTGGAATTGACAAGTGCGGAGCTTATATTGACTGTACCCCGGCCGGATCCATATCTCTAGATCTCTAAGCCTTGTCGCAAGGATGCTGCTGTAGTAGAATAACCACGGAGGTGTTTTGTGATGGGTCTTGATGTAAGAGATACCCGGAACAAGCGGCCTATTAGGCGGCATATCAAGGTTGTAAGCGCTGGCATTCCCGGCCAGAGGATGCTTTCCGGCGGGTGCCATGAGTGCCAGACATCGTGCCAATCCGCATGCAAGACTTCCTGCACCGTAGGTAATCAAGTATGTCAGCAGTAGGGACCAGAAGGACTCTGAGAAGCCCGGAGGAACTCAAGGCCGCTAACTGGCATCTCTTCCGCGCAGGCGGCCTTTCCCTATTTTTTGATGCTCGCACCCTCTCTCTCAATATCCTTGATGAAGTCGCGCGGCGGGTTGCGGAGCTTTATGGGCTGATGAGTTCCGATGACATAATAGGCCGGCTCTCTCCAATGTATCCTTTATCTGATGTGGAATCTGCCATTGCGGAAATAGAGGATCTCGTATCTTCCGGATTGGTTTCCGATTTTCGCCAAGATGATAGGGCACTCTTTCCGATAGAATCCATTCCAGATGAAAAGGCATCTTTGCCTGTCAAGGCTTTATGTCTCAATGTGGCCCATGATTGCAACCTCCGTTGCCGTTACTGCTTCGCAAGTTCGGGAGATTTCGGCGGATCCCGGAAGTTTATGCCAGCGAATGTCGCAAGGCAGGCAATAGATTTTCTATTGAAATCTTCTGGACCTCGAGCTCATTGCGAGGTGGATTTCTTTGGCGGAGAGCCACTGGTAAATTGGCCGGTCGTGGTTGATGCCGTGAGGTATGGCTATCAAAGAGCCGCTGAATATTCCAAGGCGTTGAAATTCACCGTCACAACCAATGCTACGCTTCTGGATGACGAAAAGATCGAGTTCATAAGATCGAACAACATGGATATAGTGCTCAGTCTCGATGGTAGACCCGAAACAAATGATAGAATGAGGATCTTTGCCGACAAGAGGCCGAGTTATGAAGTTGTAAGCCGCAACATCCGCAGATACCTGGAGCATAAGGGCGATGGCATATACTATGTCCGCGGGACGTATACAAGCTATAACCTGGATTTCGCCGCGGATGTCATGCACCTGGCTGATCTCGGGGCCAGGTCAGTTTCTGTAGAGCCTGTGGTAGCGGGTCCTGATGAGCCATATTCTATTAGAGAAGAGCATCTGCCCCGGATCTATGAAGAGTACGATAAGTTGGCCCTTCAGTATGTAGATCGCGCCAGGAATGGTAGAGGATTTTCATTTTTTCATTTCAATGTAGATCTGGATCATGGGCCATGCATTGCCAAGAGGTTCTCAGGATGTGGCGCTGGCATCGAGTATCTGGCTGTGACCCCTGAGGGCGACATTTATCCATGCCATCAATTTGTCGGGAAGCAAGATTATCGCCTCGGAAATGTATGGGATGGAATCCTTCATCCTGAGATTTCGCGACAATTTGCAGGGGCTCATATATATACAAAGAATGGGTGCGCAAATTGCTGGGCCAGATTCTTGTGCGGGGGCGGGTGTCATGCGAATGCGGTGGAGAGAGGAGGAGATATCCTGTCACCTGACAACATCGCGTGCGCCATCATGAGAAAACGTCTCGAGACTGCTCTTTTTGTGAAAGCGGCACTTAGTTCACCTTAATGGGCCAGGATTATCCGGCAACCGGAGATCTTACGGTGGCCTGGTCCCGATAGGCCAAAGGTCTACCGCATCAGCTTTTACGAGCAATATTCATGGGGGTGAATCAGATGGAAAGAGTCGTATCCCACCTGGCGTCGATAAGGCTGAGGGCGGCGGTGATATTTGTTATATCTATGTGTTTACTGACGGCGATCATGTCCCTGCTCCCCCGAGTTGCAGGGAGTGACAAGGTTTTCGCATCCGATCCCGACCAGAATGAGAATGAGCTTCTTCATCAAGCAAATGCCCTCATAGAATCCGGCAAAGCGGCGGAAGCCCTATCTAAGATTGAAAAAGCCCTAGATCTCGATCCTCTCAGCGCGAAAGCATGGTTTCTGAAAGGTGTGTCTCATCATTCCCTGGCGCAGTTGAATGATGCCTTGTTGTCCCTCCGAAAGGCAGAGGATCTCGGTTATTCTGATCCAAGACTTCATTATTACCTCGGTCTTGTATATCTGGATACCGGCGAAATCGCAAACGGCCTCAAAGAGGCTGAACTCCTGCCATCTGATTTCCTTTCCAGGGCTGATCTTTATTACAAGGCTGCGAATATTTATTCTAATAGAGCTGGAAGGCATGATCAACCATCCCTTAATGAAGCAATAAGACTATACCGGAAGGCACTTGAGATCGACCCGACCCTGGCTGACGCTCATTTTCAGTTAGGGCTTGCACTCTATGATTTAGGGAAATTCCAGGAGTCGGCTGCCTCCTTCCGTCGCGCTCTCGAACTAAGCCCCGGCCGTAAGGATGCTCTGGAGAACCTGGCTCTTTCATATCTTTCCATGGGGGACCAGGCTAGAGCCATGGCTATATATGAGGATCTTCTCGAATCTGATGGAGACTCAGTATCCATCTGGATCGCCCTGGGAGATCTCTCGATGAAGGGCGGGCTATATAAGGAGGCTGCATACTATTACCGCCAGGCCATCATGCTGATGCCCAAATGGGCCACGGCTCATTATAAACTCGGACGCGCGCTTCGACTTACCGGAGACACAGAGGGGGCATCCCAAGCCTTCAAGGAAACCATCTCCATAGCACCATATTTTGTGGATGCTCATTTTACCTGGGGGGACATGTGTCTTGAGCAGGGGAATATTAAGGAGGCAATCGAGCACTTAAAGGATGCCATAGATTTGAGCCCTTCCAGGGTATCTCTCAGAATAGCTCTGGGAAGGGCATATCTTCTCGATAATGACATCCAAAACGCTATATCCGAATTTCGCCAGGCAATATCGTATAATCCCCTTTATGCTGAGAGCCATTACTGGCTTGCAGTCGCCCTTATACAGGACAAAGATATAGATGCTGCTATTGAAGAACTCCGGAAAGTATTGCATATTGACACATCCTTTAAGGATGCCAGGCAACTACTGGATCTTCTAAAAGAGAACAAGTCCTAATGGAAGCCCTGCAGGGAAAAGCCGGAACTCATGTGTCTGCATAGCCTGTAAAATTGTGGGGAATCATGTCGGTACTAACGTCTGAATATGGAGAATAAGGATTTTCGGAAGATATCATGAAGCGGTGCAAGTGGTTGAGCCAGCGCCAAGCGGCATCATAGATTAGAAAGGAGGTATGCCGCGATCATTCTTGCTTCTAGATCATGCAGATAAAGCGGGATTCTTCGCGGCGTGGTCATGGCGCTTTTTGCCAGAAAGAAGTCTGCTGAAGGGAAGGCAGAATCGTTGACTCTAACTGTAAATGGAATGAAATGTGAAGGTTGTATCGAACGAGTGGTCAAAGGTCTGAAATCACTGGATGGTGTCCAGGATGCAAGCGGCGAGTTATCTCAGAAAAAGATCTCAGTTTCCTATGATCCGGCCGTCCTGAAGAGGGACGATATCGTAAATACAATAGAGAATCTTGGATACCGGGTTCAGAAATAGAACGGCAGAGAACGGATCGCGGCAAGTCCTTTCAGCCATGGGAAGATTCAACCGGGACTGTTCCATCTCTCATGACAAATCCAGTGGTCCGCCTCGATCGGTTCCCGACCTCGTCAGGCGGACCCCATTTTTCATGGCGCTCCTTTGAAGTAATGTACTCAGATAAGACGTCAGAATTTGATAGATGTGGGAAAAAGGACATAGCATGGGCCTTTTGGATGCGAAGCCAAGAGCCAATGCTTTCGTACGCGAAAGAGGGGATCCATAATGCGACAGTCCAAGGTAACTCGGCAGACAACACGGCCGCTACTGCCGCGCGGAAGAGAGGCCCATATTTTTTCCAAAAGATGGCAAAGATCAGTTCACCTTCATTGTGAGAGGTGATCTAATGAGGATCCAGGATTTGGCGAGTATAGCCATACGTTATTCGCGTATGAGGTTCCTCGAATCTTTCTTGATCGTGCTTGCGATAGCCCTGGGAGTCGCAGTTGTGGCAACATTCGCCGGGCTCATCGGCAGCGTGAGTGATCAGGCCAGGGCTTTCGCAAGGAATCCTATCGCGTGGGGAATATGTATAATACCCCGAGATGAGGACTATGCATCTTTTTCCAGCGGGCCGTCTCAGGCGCCTGCTACCCCCATAGGGCCCGCCGGGACGCCCCCTGTGCGGCTTACCATGCGGGATATGGAACGCCTCAGGCAGGGTGTCACCTCTGCCAGGTATGTTTTCACCCAAGAGTATAGAATGATGCCGCTCAGGCCTGCCATATCCACAGGCAACAAGTCGGGGGCCCCGCACAGTGAGGTTATGGCGATTACGCCTGAGTTTTTTGATGCCTATGGATTGAGGCTGGGACAGGGGACTTTTTTCACCAAGTCTGATATATCAGCTGGTTCAAATGTGATAGTACTTGGGAGCAAGCTGGCCAAGCGTCTTTTCGGTGATGCTCCTGCCATCGGGCAGGAGCTCCTGTGGGGTTTTGCTCCAGTAGGCCCGGGGGGATCCAGAGGGGGAGCGTCCTCGTCTTATACAGTCATAGGCGTATTAGAGCCCGTCTCACCTGATGCAAAGGGGAAAGGCACGGGCCTTTCAGACCCCATGGACCAGTTTGATGAATGTGGCTTCATACCTATCACCTCAACATGGGAGCACAGGGGGCCGGATACAACCTTGCGGGAGATCTGGGTCATGCCTGCATCTGCGAAGGAAGCGCCAGTTGCTCTTGATGAGGTCAGGAAATTTGTAGAACGCGAATACCGCGGGGGTGTTGCCGTTCATTCAGCGCTTGATGACATGAAACATGCCATGCGCAGTCTGCGGGGTCTGGCGATGGCGATCCTGCTTATTGCGTCAGCCGGGATGGTGATAGCTGCCATCAACATCCTCAACCTCATGCTTGCCCGTGTGCTCCGGCGCACTAAAGCCATTGGCATATCCATCGCCCTTGGCGCAAGCAGGCAGGACATCTTTCTCCAATTACTCGGGGAATCATTCATCCTTGGGCTCGCAGGCGGCGGCATCGGACTGATTCTGGCGATGGGCGGGGTCCGTCTCATTGCCATGGTTACTCAAGGCTTCGTGGTTACTGTGGGGCTTTGGGGCCTTGCGGCGGGAATAGGCGCTTCGTGCCTCGCCAGCCTGGTATTCGGCGCTTATCCAGCCTATCTTGCCGCCAGGTCTGTGGCGGCGGACGCCTTGAGGGAGGTATGATGAGGTGCTTTCCATAATCCTTGGGTCCGCATGGCACAACATAAAGCGCCATCCGCTCCGGGCCTTCCTCACGATTCTACAGATAAGCATCGGGATTGCCTGCGTGGTGTCCGTCTTGAGCTATAAAATGAATCTCCAGGCTATGTTGGGCCATCTCGTTGGGGCGAGTGAGGATTTGGTGGTAGCTGTAGGCGGCAGTGAATTTCGTAATGAACAGGGCGGCTTGACGCGCGTCACGTATCCGATATTCACGGAAAGAGATGTGGCGGAGCTTGCCTCTGATTTTTCCATGGTGGAAGCGGTGTCACCTGTGGCGCAGCTCCCGATATTTGTGGCGGAGGCCAACGGAATGCGGTATCTCGTGAGGGGTGGTGCGTCAGTTGGTGCGGATTACGCGAAGATATATGACCTCGAGATAATCGAGGGCAGTTTCATAACCAGGTCGGATGTGGAGAATAAGTCAGACGTGGTTGTGATCTCTGAAGGCCTTGGTAAAATCCTGTTTGGAAGCCCTCCATATGTTGGTGAGACAATTGAAGTTCTTCCCAGGGTTATGGGCGGGATGGATCAGTCTAAGCCGGAGCCGATCCCCAGGACTAAATATAGAGTGATAGGCGTGTTCCGGGGTAAATCCGGCCAGGCGAATCCGCTTTCACCCACCGTGAAGATCGCGTGGTCTGCGTTCTGGCCGGCCACTGTCGACCCGGCGGGCGTCGCAAGGGCTCCGGGTCTTGATATGGTGGTTCGGTATCCATATACAACCCTCTCGATTCGAGCGAAGCCCGGTAAGGCAGGCATGGTCAGAGATCGTATCAAGACGCTGATATCAGGGCGACGCCGGCCGGGTATCCCTATTGCAGAAGCGGAGGGCGGGGTGAGGGCCGACGATAAGGCGTCGGTCATATTTGAATCTCCGGGGGATAGGGCCAAGATGATCTTGTGGTTTGCATCTCAGCTGACCCTGGCCCTTGGAGGCGCGGTCTTTGTTGCGCTCGTCGTGAGCGCGATAGGAATACTCAGCATAATGATGGTGAGTGTGGTGGAGAGAACGAGGGAGATAGGACTCCGGCGGGCCCTTGGAGCATCGCGCAGGGCTATCATACTGCAATTTACGTTGGATTCTACCATCTTGGCCTTCGCGGGAGGAGCCCTTGGCATTTTGTTGGCTTTCTGGCTGTATCCTCTCATAAAGAGCGTTGTTTTCGAACGGACCTGGTTTGCCACTGGCAGCCTTGTGAGTCCGTACCCGGCACCGCTTGCGGCCCTTGGAGGAATCGCGCTTGCCGCGGCATCGGGCGCCTTATTTGGATTCATCCCGGCCTTTCAGGCGGCAAAGGTGGAGCCTGCGGAGATCTTAAGAGAATTGTAGGAAGGGAATTCGATGCCATGTCGGAGAGAGATGCCGGGATAAGGCAAGATACAGGGACGAAGCGATTTGAGCCCATTATAAGAAGGCCGCCCAGGGCATTATCGGGGCGTACCCGGAGAGATTTGGCGATGGTTCTCTTTGTCGCTATCGTACTGGCGCTCGTAGTAGGTCTGCCGGCATATTTCCTGATGCCACGCGAGAAGCCTTATCTTCTGGCCAATTATACCTATGCTGAGGTCAGGCCTGGAGAATTCAAAGATGTGGTGGACGCGCCCGGGACGGTTTTGCCGGCCCACACAGTAGAGATACGGGCGGAAGTGGCTGGAGTCGTTCAAAAGATTATGGTGACGCCCGGCCAGGAAGTAAAGCCAGGCATGTCTATATGCATTCTCCACTCGGCGGATCTTGCGGCAAGACTTGAAGAAGGAAAACTTCAAGCGCTCACCGCCGAGGATAATCTGGAGAAGGCCCGCCTTGAGTCAAAGCAGACCATCGAGCGTATAGAACGCGACCTGGAGGATGCGAAAAGAGATGTCGCCTATGCGATGGCGAAGCTAGAGGACGCGCGAAAGCTTTATGAGGCTGGCGCCATTCCGCAAAAGCAGGTGGAGGAGGCCCAGGCGGAAGTTGATCGCGCGCAATCTATTGTCGAATCCAAACAATCGGAGCTCTCGGCATCGAAGGCCGAGGCTGAATTCCAGATCAACGCCTGCGCCCGGCAACTTGGCGCTGCCAGGTCTAGCCTCAAGGCTATCGAGGATGCCATGGCGGGGTTAGTTCTCCGTTCCCCCATCGCCGGCAAGGTTCTTGACGTGGCTGTTGTGCCGGGCGCGACAGTGAGCCAGGGGATGGTCGTCGCTCAGGTCGCGGACCTCAGCCGGCTGGTGGTAAAGGCTAAGGTAGATGCATCAGATATAAGGCTCGTCACGGCAGGTCAGAGAGCGACCGTGGATCTTGGCGGGAGGAGCCTCAGCGGGACCGTGCAGGATGTGGCTCCAAGGGCCGAAGAGACAGGGCAGGGCGCGACTGTGGATGTTACTGTAGGCCTGAATGCGAACCCGGGTGATGTGCCCCCAAATAGCGCGGCCTATGTTGAAATCGAAGTGAGGCAACGTTCCGGCGTTTTGTATCTCCCGCGAGGACCATTCCTCGCCAGCGGGCAGGAGATGTTTGTCTATGTGATAGAAGGGGATAAGGCGGTCCAGAGGGATGTGAGATTCGGCAGGTCCTATGGTAATGCTATTGAGATCCTGGAGGGGCTTGCTGCCGGGGAAAAGGTGATAACATCTTCGTATGAGGAGTTCAAAGATAGGAAGGAGATTCGGGTATTGTCAGAAGGAGGGCGACAATCATAAACCGGCACGCCGCCGGATCCATCTTGCTTTTGAGTCCATTGGGGATCAAGCCGGACCAGCTTACCGCCGACTGTGCCAAGGGGGGGCTAGCTATGAGTCAGCCTATGGATGGTTTCATTGCGCTTCGGGATATCTCCAAAATATATGTCTTGGGCAAGGTAGATGTATCCGCCATATCGGATGTCACCTTGGATGTCGCCCGTGGAGAATATATTGCGATAATGGGCCCGTCCGGTTCGGGGAAATCCACGCTATTGAATATAATGGGCGGACTTGACGTGCCAACTTCCGGAAAGTATCTGCTCGAAGGCGCTGATATAACCAGATTGTCCGATAGGGAGCTTGCCAGGATCCGATGTCAGCATTTCGGGTTTGTATTTCAGAGCTATAACCTCTTTCCAGAATTCACGGCAATTGAGAATGTGATGATTCCCATGGCATATGCAGGCGTCCGACCGGCAGAACGGTGGAAGAGGGCCTGTGCCCTGCTTGAATCGCTTGACATGGGCCACCGGCTGAGACATTATCCCAACCAGTTGTCAGGAGGCGAACAGCAGCGCGTCGCCATAGCGAGAGCTCTTGCCAATGATCCTGACATCATTCTCGCTGATGAACCTACAGGGAACCTGGCGAGCAAGCAGGGCGATGAGATCCTGTCTATCTTTGATGACCTGAACTCACAGGGCGTTACTATTGTGATGGTTACTCACAACAGAGCTGTTGCCGACCATGCAAGACGTCTAATTCTTCTTCGCGATGGCCGCGTTGAGAGCGATGAGGCGATAAGGCCCCTGTAATGGGGCGCCGCCCGGATCGCAACCCCCAAATTCATTCCATAACTTCCAAAAGTCAGGGATTAGCATCAAAAATTGGCCATTAATTCCAATTTTCCCTGATAAATTCCTCGGTTCTTTCCAGTTTTATGTTTTACATCTAATGTAACCGATGGTATCATATACCTAAGTCATCCATATTATTCCTCATCTTCACCCAGTAGATCTAGGACCTATTCTAGGAGGATCTATATGGCCAGGATCAAATTGCTCCTTTTCACCGACCACCCTATAGTAAAACGGGGAGTACTGGACGCATTGAAGGATGAAGTCTCCATAGAAGTAGTTGGCGAGGCTCAATCTCTTATGGAGGCGGTTCATAAAGCTTATGAGCTGAAACCAGATGCTATCCTGGTGGACCCATACGCACGCAAGATAGATGGACGTGAGGCGAGCGTGATCTTACAGGAGATGCTCAAGGATATCATGGTATTCAACTTGGAAGACCGGGATGGAGTAAAAGGAACGATGCGCGGCGCCCTGCCTGGCCAGGACATGGCAAGATCAGGAGGACATGAGAGGGGCGAGGGCGGGGGAAAGGCCGGTTCAGGGCAGGATGCGCATCTTCCGGGGAACTGGATCATTGACCCTGATCTGGGGAGAATGCTGAAACAACGATCGCGGCTGGCCACAGACATTCAAATCAAGGCCCGGCTTGTAACGAGAGGGCCCAATCAGGGGGATTTTCGCTATTTCTATTGTGATCCAAACTGGAAGCTCACCGAGGCTGAAAAAGATGTGCTCTCCTTCATAGTGGAAGGGCATTCCAACAGGGAAATCGCTGAAGAGCTATATCTCAGCGTCAATACCGTAAAATGTCATATAAGGCGGATCCTACAAAAACTGCATGTTACCAGCAGGTCAGAGGCCATAAGGGTAGCGACCCGGAGCCTCATTAAATGCTGAAGGTGAGCTGTGCGAGGATATTCACCCCGAATATCATCCTATAGGGTGATGTGATTTTATGGAAGGCCATGCTAGTATAGTCCTGCGGGGTTCTTCCAGCGGGAGGACAGCAGGTAAGATGTAGAGAGCTTTTGCTGAGGAGAATCTGTAGAGAGGAGGAAGAGGAATGTACGGGAAGATCGGCGGGAAGCGGCTGAATCTCAATATCGGGATTGACGGATTCTGCGTGAGCTTCAGGCTGTGGGGACACAGAGTGACCGTCGGCTAAGCCAGTCAGCGCGAATCTCTGCCGTCCTATTCGGAGCATTGCCATCCAAAAGCCAGGATCAAGGGGGCAGAGCATCGAGGGATCTGATGCCGGCAGTTCTCTGAGTAGACGAGTTGCCGCCGGAAGCCTTGGAAGTGAGGCGCCTCCGGCGGTAACACCCAAGTGGAGGTGTTAGGGAATTTGTTGCCAGTTTACCTTTTGGAATCCAGACTTGCAATCCCGGCAAACGTGAGGGTCATCTCAGATAAGGATCAGGTCGTCGTGATCAATCCTGATCTCTCAGATTGGATAAAGTTGACTCCGGAGGCCTGGAGGCTGGTGACCGAAGCCTGCGAGGGGAAGTGGCCATCCCATCTCGCGCCGGATGATTCGATTCGGGTGCTTTTCGAATACCTCTTCGAGCATCAATATCTAATAAATATGCCAGGGAATATGGTATTGCCTCAACCCGCCAGGAATGGTAATACTTCTTTCTCCCCAGGTCCAGTCTCACCGTCCAGTCCTGAAAAACTCTACCTAAATGTGACAGACCGATGCAATCTCAATTGTCCGACATGCTATTTCGGCTCTGGAAGCGGACACGGAGAGTATCCGCTAGATCTAGATACTGACCAGTGGCATGGAATAATTGATGGTATTGCATCGGATGGAGTCCAATGCGTCTTCATAAGCGGCGGCGAACCCTTGTTGCGGCCAGATCTCATCAACTTACTAGACCACGCATGCAGGAAGTTTTCGAATGTGGTCCTGCTTACCAATGGGACGCTCATCACCGAGCCTCTAGCCAGTAAAATGGCGCAGATGGACCTACGCATCCAGATAAGTGTGGATGGAAGCCAGGCTGTGTTGCATGACTCCATCCGAGGCGATGGGACATTTTCGGCGGCCATCAGTGGAATAAAGCTTCTCCTTTCCGCGGGGGTGAAGAGAATTGAGATCGTGCCCACCATCACGAAACTCAACATCGGGGATCTCGCTGGTCTCGAGAATTTGGCACAATCTCTTGGGGTCGGTTACCACTTCAGCCTATTCATGCCAGTAGGGCGCGGGAAATGCCGATCGAGGGACCTGGAACTTACACCTGTGGACCTTTTAATATGGGCCGGGGATATCCTCGACAAGATGTCCTCAGATCCTGCCTGCGGCGATGGCGCTGAATCCAAATGCCCGGATGGGCAGAAGATTGAGTGCCATGGTCCCGAAGCGCCCTTGGCTCTAATTCCTAGGGTTTCATGTGGCGCGGGAAAATCCATCTTAAGTGTAGGGCCCGATGGGAAGATATATCCATGCCCTCTGTTGCATCTTCCGGAATTAGCCTGCGGAAATGCTCTCACCGATTCTGTGATGTCCGCTTTACGACTTATATCGGGCCAGATCCCTGATGTAGATGATCTCCCAGGCTGTAGTGAATGCGATGTCAGGTACTTCTGCGGTGGGGGGTGCAGAGCCGGGTCATTTCATGAGAGAAGGGATTTTCTTGCCAAAGATCCTTATTGCAGCTTCTATCGAAGCTTGTACGGTTCCTTCCTATGGGATTGGCGAGAGGATGAACCTCCTGAGAAAAACCTGAAGCAGATGAGGGAGAACTTCAAAAGGGCAATTTCGAGTTTGAAAGGGGTCGAATCTTGAACTGGATCAAGAGTCTATTCACATGTGAGACTGCCTTGCCCTGGGCCATGATTGGCATCTCATGCGTTATATGTTTCTGGGTGGATTGGAAATTCGGTGATTCCCCGGATAGCGGCTCAAGTTGCGGGATTGAATCTCAAAGACAGAATGCGCATGCTATAAATCTTGGGCCTATCCTGGTTTGGGGCATGCTCGTGGCCATAGCTCTGGCCACTTCATCAGATCCTGTGGGGTACTATGGGCTTTCCACCACGCGCTTGAGTAAGATCCCATGGCTTGCTGTGGCCTGCATGGTAGGCACCGCCTTTTCGGCGGGAAGACTATTGGATCATGTTTTGTTACCGGGGGTCATCTCCCGTCTGGTCAGAGAAAATGTCATCGTTCCAGGCGGCAGCTTTGGGCTTCTAAGCAGGCTTGACACACATTACGCCTTATTCTTGGGCATCTTCTACATAGGATGTCAGACCTTTTTCGAGGAACTCATCTTCAGGGGAATATGCTTTGACATTTTCTATCGTCTAATAATGGCGGCAAGAGGGTTTAGACCTGGCAGTGGGATCTTCGACGCGGTCATCATAGCCTCCCTCGGGCAAGCTTTGCTCTTTGGCGTGCTTCACCACATGCCATTGAGGCTGGCCTTGCGGAAACGTGGAGAAAAGGCGCTATTGATGGAGGCATATGTGATGGTCATGCCAACCGCCCTCGGGTTCTTTTTTGAAATGCTGAATCGTTCCATTGATTCATTATGGCCGGGTTGGGTCGCACATTTTTCTCTCAACTATCTAACCATGGCCTGGATGGTTGTGGAAGGCTGGCGACAATCGACGGCTTTGAAAGCAGGACATAAACATGAGAAAGGAGGTAGGCGCATTCTTCCTATCAGCGAATGAGGAGGGCTTTTGCGCCGGCGCTTTGTGGGGATTTTGCGGTCTTCAATGTCATATTATGAATCTGCCATATCTCTGGAAAATGTCACCAAGACATATGGGAGGAGGTGGGGGCAGCCAGGAAAAACAGTGGTCAACAATGTGACTTTTGATGTATCCCATGGAGAGCTTATGGGTCTACTTGGTCCTAATGGCTCAGGTAAGACCACTATCATCAAGATGCTGGTTGGGCTCGTGACATTGACTCACGGCGCGATACGAATAAAAGGGGTAGATATAACCAGTTCTAGGGCGAGAGCCCTTGCGGCTCTCGGAGTGATGTCCGGAGATGCCAGATCCCTTTATTGGAGATTAAGCTGCTATCAAAATCTGGAGTATTTTGGCGCACTCAGGACTGGGCTGTGGGGGCGCAAGTTGAGGGACCGTATTGGGAGTCTGTTAGAAGCTTTCGGTCTTTCCAGTATGAGCAACACACCAGCCGGTGATCTTTCTCGCGGGCTCCTGCAGCGGCTTGGGTTAGCTGTGGCTCTTGTGAGCGACCCTGAGATACTGATCCTCGACGAGCCCACATCCGGCCTAGATGTGGTTGCAATTCATGAGTTAGTCGGGTTTCTTCGTGAGCTTTCCAGGCGGGGACGGACGATACTCATAGCAACGCATGATATGAGTTTTGCCGAGAGACTTGCGGATAGGGTATGCATAATACAGGGAGGATATCTAGTCGCCCTGGACAGGGTATCTCACCTGTCCAGGCTTTTGAGGACCCACTGCTATGAGCTCTCCGTGGATGGCAGCATTGATGAGATCGGACGGGATGCCATCACCTCGTTTAAAGGTGTGGCTCTCAGCGAGACTAGAGATGGATTGAAGATCACATTTGATGCTGAGGATGTAGACGAGCTCTATGAGCTGCTAGATTTCCTGAGGCAACGGAAGGTTGGCATCAAGGATCTTTTGCGGAGGGAACCAGACCTTGAGCAAGCCTATCTGCGAATCATTGGGAAAAGCTAGGGGAAGGGGAATAGAGATTGTTTTCATATGTGATACTGTGCATGGCAGAATTCAAGCGAGGAGTATTGATGCACTTCAGATACCCTTTATCTGCAGTTGCGGAAATGGCGGGGTTGGTGATCACAGCATTTGTCATAGTGGCAGGGGCAGATGCATATCCTGGCACTATCGGGACCAAATTCGTTGAAGCAGGGGAACGGCTCGCCGGTTTCGTGGGGTTCTTCATAGCTTTGGTTGGTACGCAGGGACCGAGTAAGGTAGTTAGAGATGAGGCGGATACGGGGACCCTTGAGCAGCTTTCCATATGTCGCCCCAATCTGATGTGCATCATCATTGCCAGGGTTATGGCGGATACGATGAGGTTAATCCCCATTTTGATACTAGCCCTGGGGGCTGTGGCTCATATTTCGGGGATAGAGATATCATTGCCCTTCATAAAGGTCTTTGTGATATTACTTGCGATCGGGGTTGGCATGTCGGGCTGGGGTTTTTTGATAGCGTCGCTGGTTCTCCTATACAAGCGAATGGGGTTTCTCATTAATCTCTTCAGCCTTGCGATGCTCCCTCTGGCAATATTGCCGATGAAGGACCTTCCAGCGTCGATCTCGCTGGCGGCCGCCATGGTTCCTTTTCGCTGGGGTAACGCGCTCCTACAAGGGGCTATAATGCCGGGCGCGGTTGGACCAGAATCTGTATGGACATCGGTACTGGCCCCATTTCTAGCTAGCAGCGTTGCCACCATCGCCATAGGAATCGCGGTCTTCGCTTACGCTGATAGAATCGCCCGAAAGGATGGGTTACTCGGGAAATATTAGGGTTCGGAGGGATCGTGTGTGGATTCAGTTCGTGCTTCCAGTGGTTTGGATCTCCATAGCTTTGGAGATTTGCCCTCAGGCGTTTCTAAAACTTACCTCAAGATCGGACAATGGTATCTTGATCTCGCCAACAAGGAGGGGCAGCCTCCAAAGAAACTGGAAGCCTTGGGAGTAGCTCTCGATGCATTCTGTCAGGCGAAGCGCCTCGGGGCCGGAGCTACGGCATGTGCGATGCTCAGTGATGTGCTTGCATCTTATGCCAGGGTTAAAGGCAAGGAACTGCTGGAGGTGCGTTGGTTCGCCGATAGAGCTATCCTTGAGGCTGAAGAGGGTATCGCTATGGAGCCTAATAACCCTTTATCCTATCTGGCCCTGTCCCGCGCCTTGACGGTCCGGGCTCGGCTCTGTCCAGAATGGATGATCCTCCCATTGTTGTTGAAGGCGGCAATGGCTTATGATGTAGCGCGCAAGCTACAGCATGAGATATAGGGCCAGTATTCCAAGAAATGTCTTGTTGCCGGACTTTGCTTGCGAGATAATATGATTGATCAAAGCATGCATGGAGGAATTTGGTAGTGTTGAACGCTGACATTGGGCTTATAGGCCTTGCCGTAATGGGACAGAACCTCGCTCTTAACATGGCTGGCAAAGGTTTCAGGGTCGCTGTATATAATCGGACTGTTGAGAGAGTTGATGAGTTTGTAAATGGCATCGCAAGGGGAGCGAATATCATGCCTGCGCATTCCCCGGAGGAACTCGTGATGTCTTTGAAGAGGCCTCGTCGAATCATGCTTATGGTCAAAGCCGGGGATGCCGTTGATGCCGTGATTGAACAGTTGGTTCCCTTGCTCGATGATGGAGACCTTATAGTTGATGGCGGGAATTCATTCTTCAAGGATACCATAAGGCGTGAGAAGGCATTGAAGGAACATGGCATTCTTTTCCTCGGAACAGGAATTTCCGGGGGAGAGGAGGGCGCTCTTCGTGGACCGAGCATAATGCCGGGTGGCGCTCCGCAAGCTTGGGATCTTATGGGAGAGATCCTTCTGCGCATTTCCGCGAAAGCCCCTGATGGGGAACCTTGTTGCGCTTATCTCGGGCCCGATGGGGCCGGCCATTTTGTCAAAATGGTCCATAACGGGATTGAATACGGGGACATGCAGCTCATAGCAGAAGCCTATCACCTCATGAGCGCGCTCTTGGGGATGTCTGCCAATGAGATCTCTGAGGTATTTGCCAGATGGAATGAAGGAGAGCTCGGGTCATACCTTATAGAGATCACGTCATATATCTTGAATAGGGTCGATGAGGAGACTGGAAGACCCCTGGTCGATATGATCCTCGACGAAGCGGAGCAGAAGGGAACGGGGAAATGGACAAGCCGGGAGTCCCTCGATCTGGGTGTGCCCGTACCTACCATTACAGAGGCTGTCTTCACGCGATTCATGTCCGGGCTGAAAGAAGAGCGCGTAAGGGCTTCAAGCGCCCTAAGAGGGCCGGAGCTCCGGTTTGGTGACGATGACGATAGAGAAGGGTTGATCAATGACATCGGCAGAGCATTATTTGCATCCAAGATATGTGCCTATGCGCAGGGATTCTCTCTTCTCAGAGCTGCCTCAAAAGCATATGGATGGAACCTAGACCTCGGTGTAGTGGCAAAAATCTGGCGGGGTGGATGCATAATCAGGGCGCGTTTTCTGGATCGCATTAGAGAAGCTTATATAAA
Organism: Bacillota bacterium; assembly: GCA_013178415.1. Lineage (NCBI taxonomy): Bacteria > Bacillati > Bacillota > Bacillota bacterium. The sequence continues at coordinate 42,845 of JABLXA010000016.1, forward strand.
GGATAAGGAGCTTCCGAATTTGCTGCTGGATGATTATTTCCGGAGATCTATCGAGGATTCACAGGCCAGCTGGCGGAAGGTAGTGAGTTTTGCCGCCATCCATGGCATTCCAGTGCCTGCGTTTAGTTCGGCCCTAGGCTATTTTGATGCGTATAGGACTGAAAGACTCCCGGCTAATCTACTGCAGGCGCAGAGGGACTATTTTGGTGCCCATACATATAGAAGGCTGGATAAGCCTGGATCTTTTCATACGGAGTGGGTTTTATAAATTCCACCCAGAGAATAGCGGCGTCCGCTTTGGGAATTTTCATCCTTCTGATGGCGTTGCGACAGCGGCATGGAGGTCTATTTTGTAAATGGATTACCTCCATTTCTATCCTTGATGGTGCCGTCTGGACGGTATCAACAATTACCTCGTGATTGACGGCTTCTATTTTCGTCCATCTAACGACGCCGTCATGGCGGTATGTGGGGATGTAAGATAATTGGCGACTCACAGGAGAGCGATGTGATTGATATGCCAATTCACGAAGAAGGAACCAAGCTGGATCCGTGCATCCTTGTGATATTTGGCGCTACAGGGGACCTTGCCAGGAGGAAGCTGTTTCCTGCCTTGTATAACCTTTATCGGCAGCAGCAATTACCCGGACGTTTTGCAGTCATAGGACTTGGCAGAAAGCTAAGTGATGAAAGTGAATTTCGCGATAGCGTCTGTCACTCGGTCAAGGAATTCTCCCGTAAGGTTGAAGATGGAGCCTGTGGTGAATTCCTGGAGTATTTCAAATACCAGCGGTTTGAGATAGAAGACCCCGAAGCATATGCGGGCTTGAAGCAGCTTTTAGAGGAAACGGACAGGGCATTGGGCACCGGTGGGAATTTCATATTCTACCTCGCCGTGGCCCCCGAGCAATTTGCCCAAATTGTAGAACGGCTTTCTCACGAAAGGCTGGCAGAGGCGGAGATTGGCTGGAGGAGAATCGTGATAGAAAAGCCGTTTGGCAAGGATCTTGAATCAGCCAGACAATTGAACCGGAGGATAACCAGGGTTTTCAATGAGGATGAGATATATCGCATCGACCACTACCTAGGCAAGGAAATGATCCAGAACATAATGATCATACGCTTCGCCAATTCCCTCTTTGAGCCTCTGTGGAACAACAAGTATATAGACAACGTTCAGATCAGCGTCACTGAGGCAGATGGGGTCGGGGCCAGGGGACGGTACTATGAAGGAGCGGGAGCCGTCCGGGATATGGTTCAAAATCATCTGATGCAGCTTTTGACCTTGACAGCCATGGAAGCGCCGGTGGATCTCACCACTCGCTCGATAAGGGATGAAAAGGTAAAGGTGATACGTTCCCTCAGGAGATTTTCCCCGGATATGGCACGGGAATTTATTGTACGGGGGCAGTACGGCCCCGGCAGCATAGACGGCCGAAGAGTAAAGGGCTATAGGGAGGAAGAGGGCGCATCGTCTGATTCAATGACTGAGACCTTTCTAGCGGCCAAGCTATTCATTGATAATTTCAGATGGAGTGGTGTGCCTTTCTATCTTAGGACTGGGAAGAGGCTGCCGAGGAGCGCTGCCTCGATAGTTATCGAATTCAAGGCGCCAGCCGGGGTTCTATATTTCGAGAAATATGGGGAGCTGCTTCCCAATGTACTGGTGATAAAGATACAGCCTGAGGAGGGAGTCTATCTGCAATTCAATGCGAAAGAGCTTGGAATGCGAGACCGGATCATCCCGGTCAAGATGGACTATTGTCAAAACTGCATCTATCCGGAAAACTCTCCTGAGGCATATGAACGTCTGATAAGGGATGTCATCTCCGGTGATTCGGCGCTTTTCACAAGGTGGGACGAGGTAGAGAACGCTTGGGCCTTCACCGAGACGATAACGGATGCGTGGAAAGGACATGAGGTAAGCTTCCCCAATTATGCTGCGGGGACCTGGGGACCTAAGGAAGCAGAGGATCTTCTGCGCCGTGATGGAAAGGAGTGGTGGTCCAGTTGAGAAGGCAGATTTTCGACGTTTCGATGCCGATCAGGCCCGATATGATGGTTTACAAGAATAATGACAGCCTGAGACCTGGCTTTGAGATCACGAGGAATTACGAGGATGGCGTCCGTGAGACAAAGATCCACATGAACGTTCATACCGGGACCCACATAGATGCGCCAATGCATATGATCGAGGGAGGCAGCGGGATTGACACATATCCTTTGGGAAATATGATCGCGCCCTGTATTGTATGCGATTTTACTCACTTGAAGGAAAAGATAACTGCCGATGACCTTCGGGGGCAGCCCATCAAGAGAGGGGAGTTTGTGCTCTTCAAAACTAGAAATTCATATGAAAATGAATTCATCCCCCACTTTGTGTATTTGGATAAGACGGGAGCAGAATATCTGGCGGAGGTTGGGGTCAATGGGGTTGGACTCGACGCCCTTAGCATCGAACGCAGCCAACCAGGACATGCCACGCATATAGCTCTGCTCAGCAGGGGCATTGCCATAATCGAGGGCCTCCGGCTGAAGGACGTAGATCAGGGATCTTATACCATGGTCGCTTGTCCTCTAAACCTGGTAGGAGTCGAAGCTTCTCCAGCGAGAGTCATTCTCATGGCGTAGGCACTACGGCTCAATTCACTCGTGTGCACCCTGTGCGCGCGGTTGGCATTCGCTTTGCGGAAAGGAGGGTGAGCTGTTCATGGATGGGCAGGACCTGCTTAATTTTAAAACCTGGGCAGTAGTTGGCGATGTGCAAAATACTGACAAATGGGCATATAAGATCCTCCAGGCGCTCGCAATGGTTGGCTATAGAGTATATGGGGTCGATCCTCGCGGGAGACAAAAAGAGGTGTACGAGACTAACCCCCATGATAAGCGAGATGATTCCAAAGCGATGGCCTCTAGCACTCTTTCTGTGGTTGTCACATCTCTCAAAGAACTGCCTGAGAAGGTGGACGTGATCGACCTTGTAGTAAATCCTCTCCTCGGCTTGAAGGTGCTGGAGGAAGCGGCCGAACTGGAGATAGATAAAGTCCTCATTCAGCCCGGCGCATCCAGCCCTGAAATCCTGGAATATTGCAAGGCTCATGGCATTCTTGTAGTTGAGAGCTGTGCCCTGGTGGAGCTCAAGAAAGCCGGGCGGCTTGGATCACCGTCCTAGCCATTGGCTAAAACCTGGGCGCCAGCAAGCAGATCAGATGCTCCCATGGGTAGGCCCGACCTTTCAAGCTCGGCGCGGATCCGCCCATAGGGGATAGCCACTGCTTCGTCAAGTAGATTAAAGCTCCCATTTCTTATGAATCACCGGAACATCTGATAGGAGCTTTTGAGTGTAGGGGTCCCGAGGATTGGTAATAATGTCCCCGGCATCACCCTGTTCTACGATCTTCCCTTTGTTCATGATGAGAAGAGTATCGCTCGTATAATAAGCAAGCCCTATGTCATGGGTTATGAATAGTATGGACATTCCTCTTGTGCGTCTCAGATCCAGCAGAAGGTTCAATATGGACACCCTTGAAGATGCATCTATCATCGAAGTAGGTTCATCTGCAACCAGTATCTCCGGATTGATGAGGAGGACCCTGGCAATCATTATTCTTTGCCTTTGGCCGCCGCTCATCTCATGGACGCGTTTCTTGAGGACTTCATCAGGGTTGAGCCCTACATTTGAAAGCGCCTGGCGGATTCTTTCTTCCTTATCTGCAGCGCTGAGATTATTGGGCACGAGACGAAAAGCGTTATTGAGTACTCGCTTTACTCCATAGAAGTTGTTGAAGGAGGCAAAGGGGTCCTGAAATATGGCCTGGACATGCCGCCAGTATTCTATGGCCTCGGAGTTCCTTCTTATAGACGAATATATATCGGCGCCCCTGAAAAGGATGGAGCCTGATGTGGGCCTGCTTAGGCGAAGGATGAGCCTTGCGACTGTCGTCTTCCCGCTCCCGCTTTCCCCCAAAAGCGAGATGACTTCTCCCTTTCTTATTGAGAAGGAAACATTATCTACCGCTACTACGCGGGAACTACCGTATCCAAAGACTTTGGTAAGGTTTCTGACCTCCAAAACCTTTTCCTGAGCTTGCTCCAATTTCTGTGCCAGCATGGTGTTCCCTCCTCCATATGAAAATAGACTCAGCTATCATGGGCATCTTAGTTCGTCAGATGGCGATGGCCTGGCAACATAGGCGTCTCTGACGTAAACTTGCGATGCTGCGGACAGATAGCGGCTCAAGACGACCTTTACTATGAGGCCTGCTCCACCATCCAACACCATACCTGACTCTTCTCGATGGCTCTACCTTCAGGCTCCTCCTTCTCGCATATGTCCATCTTGTAAGGGCATCTTGGGTGAAATCTGCATCCTGATGGGGGATTCTTCAGATCCGGAGGGATCCCGCTGATCCCTTCTATCTTGCTCTGCTTAATCTCAGGCTCTGGAACGAGGATAGAAGACATCAGCGCCTTTGTGTAAGGATGGAGGGATCTGAATATCACATCCTCCATGGGACCTATCTCCACTATCTTCCCCGCATACATGATGGCAATTCTGTCAGCAAAATGCCTCAGAAGGGGAAGCTCGTGAGTTATAAAGATTATACTTTTTATAATGTTATTCCTTAAAAGGTCCACCATGAGCCTTATAACAGTCTTTTGAGAGGAGACGTCCAGCGCTGATGTGGGTTCATCTGCAATAAGTACACTCGGGTTAAGCAGAGTGGAAATCACGATGATGACCCTTTGTTTCATTCCGCCGCTGAGCTGATGAGGATAGAGATTGAGCACCCTTTCTGGCAAAGAAAGCGCCCTGACTCTCTCCCTAGCCCGTTCCAAGGCCTCGTCCCTTTTGAGCTCGGGGAAGTGTTCCTGCATGACATCGGCGATGAGGCTCCCGATCTTGATTGTCGGGTTGAGAGCATTCATGGCGCCCTGGGGCACCACAGAAATATACCTTCCCCTCACATCTCGCCGCAAAGTCTCTTTGTCCATGAGGAGAGCGTTTTGTCCATCAATCCTGATCTCGCCCTCTATGAGGTAGAGCGGCGGGTTTATGGTAAAGGAGAGCACAGAAGACAGGGTAGACTTCCCGCATCCAGACTCCCCAGCTATGCCCAGGACCTCCCCTTCGCTGAGGGTGAGCGAGACCCCGTCCACCGCTTTGATCTCTTCCCCTTTTACTGTCTTGAAGTAGGCTCTTACATCTCTTGCGACTAGAAGTTCTTTCATGGCAGATTTAGCCCCTTCTTAATCTTGGATTGAATACCTCATCCATTCCGGAATTCATGCACATAAGAGAGAAGGAGGTGATGGCCAGAAAGAAGACAGGAGGAACGAATGCCCACCACGCCCCTACTCTTACCGCTTCCCATAACAACGACCAGTGAAGCATGACCCCGAGAGAGACTGTCTGGTAAGGCCCAAGACCCAGCATGCTGAGGGTGGCCTCGTTCAGGATCCCGCCGGAGAACTGCAGGATGAAGGCCATCGAGATGTATGAGAACATGTAGGGGAGGACCTCCCACAGGATCATCTCCAGGGTTCCAAACCCTGATATTCTGGCGATATCGATGTGTTCACGAGTCCTGAGACTAGATGTCTGGGCTCTTACTGCCCTAGCTGTCCATGGCCAGCTGGTAATGCCTATGATCAGTCCCATCACGGCTGCTGATCTGGTTTTTATGGCTATGGAAAGAAGAATCAGGACCACGATCGCCGGGATAGTGATGAGGACATTGGTGATGCCCATGAGAATCTCCTCTATGACCCCACCCTTGAATCCGGCTATAGTACCTATCACCACTCCGATGGTAGTGGCGACGATACCGGCTATCAGCCCTATCATGAGGGATGTGCGTGTGCCATACATGAGTTGCGTGAACACATCGCGACCGAGGTTATCTGTCCCCAGGATGAATTTATCGGAAGGTGCACTAAACAATCCGCCCACCATCATGAAGGGATCATTGGAGCTGACCGCTGGACCTATGATAGCAAAGAACACCACCGAAAGGAAAATAGTCATTCCGGCAATGAAGCGCCTCGACTTGAATGCTAAGAGCAATATTTCTCGCATCTTACCTTTCTCCCAATTGCGCTGCCCTGATCCTTGGATCAATGAATCCGTAAGCTATGTCAACCAGGAAATTTGCGAGCAGGACAGCAGTTGTGATTATAAGAGTACATCCTTGAATAAGTGGATAATCGCTTTGCCGTATGGCAGTGAATAGGAGACTCCCGACGCCAGGGTAGGAGAAGACGGACTCTGTAACTAGCGCACCGCCCATCATGGTGCCAAATGAGATGGCCAGCCCTGTAATCTGAGGCAACATGGCGTTTCTGAATACATACCTGATTATCTTAGCATCTCTCATCCCAAGTGCCCTGGCATAGTTCACATAATCTGTCGTAAGCTCATATATAGACATCTCGCGCATTCCTATTGCTTGGCCACCAAGCGCCACTACGATCATCGAGAGAAATGGAAGCGCGTAATGATGGAGGGCGTCTAGGATAAAATGCCATGAGAGCGAAGGGAGCAAACCGAAGCTATATCCGCCTCCTACCGGGAACAGCGTGAACTTGACCGCCAGTAGATAGAGGAGCACTATAGCAAGGCAGTAATAAGGGATGGTTGAGAAAACTAGTGAGAGCGTAAACGCTACACTATCGAACCGCCCGCCCTTATATGCGCTGTATGCTCCTAGGAGGTTCCCCAGTATCCAACCTGTCAAGATGGCAGGCACCTGAAGCATGATGGTCCATGGCAGGGCCCGTCTTATAAGATCAATTACTTTCCCGGGGTAGAGCATAAAAGAGGTACCTAAATTACCGCGAAGAACATTCGCGAGATAATCGAGATACTGGCGATGCAGTGGCTTATCGAGGCCAAATTCCTTCAGATAGGTTTTATAAAGCTTCTCGAGGGCCTCGCTCTGTACGCCTCCCACTGCCAACTGGTTTACGATGACTGCAACCGGATTTCCGGGAATCAGCCTTGGGAGAAGGAAATTGAGGCTGATCGCAACGTAGAAGGCTATCAGGTACCATACGAGTTTCTGCAGGATATATCGCATGAATCTGTTGCTGTGCATATACCTATTACACCCTCTCGGGGGAGAAGAGAGGCCGGCTGCAGGAATTCATGCCTCTCCTCTCGCCTATCTCCAGGTTTGAGCGTGACTCTGTCGCGCAGTACGATCCGGCCTACTGTTTTGCTTGATTTGCCTATTTCTTCGGTTTGATGATATAGAGTATCTTCACGCCCGCGAAGTTATGCTGAGGTGGCGCTGTCGGATTGTCATCGGTCGGGAAGCCAGTCCAATATGTTTCGTTGAATTCATAGAATTCCCATGGCCTGTATTCCAGCGGGATGATGGGGATATCCTTCATAAAGATCTGGTTGAGTTCCCGGTAGATCTCAGTCAGTTCCTTTTCGTCTGAAGTAGCTGCTGCTTTGTCTAGTAGTTCTCCTACCTTGGGGTTCGAATATCTATTATAGTTCCAGTATGCGACTTGGCCTACAGGCGGGACTCCCCTGATGTCCATTACATCTCTGAATCTCACCCAGGGATGCGCAGGGCTGTAGCCGCCGGCAGGGGTGTTCATCAATAGATCGAAATTCCCGGTGTTGCGATGATCGGTCCATACTGGGGCATCTGGATACTGGGTTCTGATCTCGATACCAACCTTCCTGGCGCTGGCGGCCACCACCTCGAGGCTGGTCATCCAGTCGGTCCAGCCATATGGGCACTCCGCAATGAATGGCCCGAGCCGCGTGCCATCAGGAAGCACATATATGCCATCAGGCCCTTTCTTTGCCTTGAGTTCCTTTTCAAGAATCTCGACAGCCTTCTGAGGATTGTATTCCCAGCCATACTTCTTCACATCATCGGCATTGAAATACTTCTTCTCAGGAACGCCTACAGGAATAAGCAGGCTGGATTGCGCTGGCGGAGAATATCGGGACATTGCGGTCTCCGCGATCTTTTCATAATCTATAGCATACGCAAGGGCGCGGCGTACCTGTGGCAGATCTAGTGGATGTTTGTGAATGTTGATGAAGAGCGAAGGGATAGACGCTGGTATATGGTATGGGCTCTTCTTATACCAGGTCCCAACTGGCAGCTTCTTATTCTCCCACATCTTCCATATCTCCGGGCAGAACTGCTGTGAAAGGTCTACTTCCGCTCTCTCCAGAGCCAGGTTGCCTGCGTCATTGCTCTTAAAGATGGGATGGACTATATATTTGGGTGCAGGCTTGCCGAAATACGGGATACCCCAATAGTTGTCATCTCTTTCAACTACTATCTGTTCAGGAGAATAGCTCAGGAGCTTGTATGGCCCGGAACCTACGGGCTCAAAGTTTGGATCGTCTTTCAGTTTGCCCGCTGCCTCGATCTTTGACCAAATATGCTGGGGCACGATACGTATAGTGCCGAGATAATTTTCCACCAGACCACGATGAGGCTTAGCAGGATTGAGGCTGATACGTATGGTCCGGTCGTCAACAGCCTTCACCGAGCTTACGTAATCCCAAAATGGACTATAACTAAGGGCGTTTTTTTTCCCGAGTTCCATGGTATATACAACATCTTTTGAGGTGAGTGGTTTCCCATCCTGCCAGCGCGTCCCCTTATGAAGGGTTACCGTGAGGTTGAGCTTGTCTAGCCACTTGTAACTCTCCGCGAGTATAGGGTCGAGCTTTCCTGTAACAAGGTTGAAAGCGAAGAGCGTCTCATATATGTACTCTTCGTTCGGAACAGGCCAGGCTATCGTCCCCGCAAAGGGATTGAAGCTCGTAGGGGGGCCCCATTGCAGGCCGGCCTTATAAAGGGTTTGTTCTCTGGGTAGCCTAGCAGGCGCCTGGGCCCACGATATTGATGAACAAGCGAGGAGAAATGTGAGAACACCAATCAGGACGACATGGATCCGCGAAATCCTGGTCCTATTTGACATATGGAGATCTCACCATGCCTTTCTTATCGAATTATTTGACCTCGAAATAAAGAAAGTATGTCTCCGCTTCTTCCTCGGCCACCAAATATATGCACTCGACATTTAGTTAGATCGCCTGGCTGATAGAGTCGTTACACCTCCTTTCTCGGTAATCCAATTGTAACGATCGTCTGATGGGCCGGATTTCCGGCCTGATTACTCCTCCTTTAGAATGCAATGACGTATTATTATTTCTATAACTGTTGGAAAATTCCTTCTTGCGATTTTTCGGCAAATTATGTGCCACCGCTGCAAGATCTCGCAGGTATGCAAGCGTGGACTCTATGCCCTACCGCATGTGTATTTTTATTTTACTATTCTACATGGACCCAAGAATCCGCCGAATCTGCCAATAGTCTTCACGGTCAATGCTCTTCCCCATGGCGTTAGAGGCTTCCTCAATTTGGCTTGGATGCTTGATCCCGACGATAGCCACATGTACCCCGGGATGCATAAGTGTGGCGGCAAGCACGAGTTGGGTGATGGTCATATTGTACTTTTCGGCGATGGAGCCGAGGCTTGCCACACGAGATGCAAGCTGACGGAAGCGCTCACCCTGGAAATCTGGATGCGTAGCGCGAAGATCATTGAACGTCTCTGTTCCTTTGTACTTGCCAGTCAGCAGCCCGCGGTGTAGAGAGCTATATACAAGTACTCCAATCGATTCCGACTGGCAATACGGTAGAAGATCTGCCTCAATATGGGTATTCAATAGATCATAATCTGGCTGCGCAGTCGCATAATCGCCGTATCTCCGCGCCAGGCGCAGCTGTTCAACAGTGAAATTACTCACGCCATAAGCACGTATCTTACCCTGGCTCTTCAATCTTTCCAGTGCATCTGTAGTCTCTTCTATTGGTGTAATAGGATCGAAGGCATGGCACTGATAAAGATCTATGTAATCCATCTGCAGGCGCCGGAGGCTTGCCTCGCATTCTTTGAGAATATAGTCACGGGATAGATCTGGATGCCTGTGCCCGTCAGGGTAGAAATGGTGATAAACTTTAGTAGCTACTACCACCTGGTCGCGGGGTAGGGTCTTGAGGGCTTTTCCGAGAACCGTTTCAGCGAGGCCGTCTCCGTAAGCATCGGCCGTATCGTAGAAATTGACTCCCACGTCGAAAGCCCGATGCATGGCGGCTATGATTTCATCTTCTGATTGTGTTCCCCAAAATTTAGGTGACAACTGCCATGTGCCAAAGCATACGGGACTGACGGAAAGCCCACTCCGTCCAAGGGTTACTCTTAATGACATTCTATCTTCGCTCCCTCCATGATGATGTTGCTGAAAGACCCACCAAGGTCTCGCAGCCGCTTCGCGGCTCATTCAATCGTAGATAGAATTCTGCTTTCCACCCACGATTTCCTTTATAGCCGTGATCATAGATAGGCATAGAGAACGAAGAAGGCCGGAAGGAATATGGTCGCTGGCCCTTGGGAATCGCCTTTCTCCTGCTGGCATACCTGGTTTCTGGTATTGCGGAACCTTTAGTCTCCGGGTACCTGCATCATCGAACTGCCTCGGAATGCCGTGCTACAGTGGAGTCATTCCAATCGCTGGCTTTACGGGCAGTCGCAGCATTGGTGGGCCTGGGGTTCAGCCGGGTAGCGGCGGATTTCTCCGTTTTCGGGGGCTATCTCTTCCTGGGAGTCTTGGTGATGGGGTATGTTGTCTTCTGTATCACGCAGCGGGGCTGATTATGCTGGCTGCGATACCTACAAGAAGGCGGCCGCCGGAGATTTGAGCGGGCCTAGTGAAGCCCGCGACAAATCATCGGTGTTGTTGGCTTCCTCTGAACTATCCGGAAGGGAGAGACTGCGGGAGGCGAGGATCCCCGCCTTTTCGACATCGATAAGAAAGTCTAACCCTGCCCTCCCCGATGTGGATTGACTCCACCCCGGGAAACCGGCTGGTCGAGGACGACTATGCGGGTCAAATGGCATTTGTCGCGAAACCGGATTGGGCCTGTCATGAACGATTTGGAGGATGTATCTGGTCCGACTTTGAGCGGTTTACCTGTATTACCTTTATCGGCCTCGCCTTGCTCAATTCCGCGCTGAACTGCAAGACCATTCATCTCTAGAAATGGCGAAGGTATAGCCAGTGAACTCAATAGGCTTCCCATCTTGCGTGTTTCTAAAGGAACCTGTGCTTTCGGCAATCTTCATGAGACCCAGCCGCTCGAGTAGCCGGCATGACGGACGGTTGGCGGCCGCGGTACCAGCGACGACCCTGTCTGCCCGCAATTCGCCGAACGCATATCCAAGGGCAGCACGGCATGCCTCTATCGCGTAGCCTTTGCCGTGGTAGTCGAAGTTGAAGCAATATCCAAGATTGAACTCTCGACAGTTTTTCTTTTGCTCTTGGTTTAGCGACACAAATCCGATGAACTGTCCTGTGTCTTTCAGGCAGACCGCAAGGTAGCTGTCTTCGCTGGCGAACCATTCAGCAACTTTCTTGATTTCTTCCGGAGATGTCGGCCACTGGTGATCATAGACTGCGTACTCTGATGATTCATATTGGACGATCATCTCGTGCAGAGCTTCCCAGTCGCTTTTCTTGAAGTTCCTTATGGAAAGCCTCTCCGTTTCCATCGTTGTCATCCTGATGCCCCCAATCTATGGTGATGTTCATCCAGCTCCACCCGGTCATGTTTAAATCTCGCGTGGCGAGGCGCATACCTCTGTCCCAATCGAGTGCCTATCACGCTTTCATGGCCAACTTCGCCCAGTCTGCGGCCCGTTCAAGTTCACCATCTTTCAATGGGCCCTCAGAATCTTTTACGAAAAATCCTTCAGGAGGGATTATCAACGACCCTCCTTTTTTGTGAGCTTATCTGCTATGGGTTTGGCGGCATATCCAAAGAGTCTCACCATTGTGTTCAAGAAGCGTGATCTTACGTCGGCCGTAGAAATCCTGGTGTCGAAGGCCGCCACCTTGACACCTTTGAGGCCATTTGAAGGGATGCTGTTCAGGAAGTCAGTGACTGCCTTTGTTGGTCTAAATGCCCGGGTGGGGGAACCAACGATCAATAATTCCAATCCATTCAGGTGTTCTGGCTTTACGTCGCCTGCACGGAGTGTTTCAACTTTCCCCTTGGGGGTGAGGGCATTGCCGACTGCCAGAGCTATCTGTTCTGTATTGCCGAAGACTGAATCATATACTATCAAAGCCTTCACTGGAATCCATTACCTCCTTTATAGTTCGAGTTATCGATCATAATGTTATTGGGAATCTGACATTTCGGAGACGTCCAAGCTAAAGGGACCTTCGGGGGGATCAGGATGTGCCAGGCCTTGCTTAAAAGCCCACCATATGTAATATAGATCATATATTAATTATACCACGAAAAGGGGGCAGCCATAAGAATATTGACTGAAAAAGTAGTGCCGGCTATATCGTCGAGCTCATCAGTGGAATTCCCTGGGCCACCTATGTCGAAGAGAACATCCTCAAACCGCTGCATACGGATCATACCACCCTGAGACAGCCCGTTCCGTCATATCTGCAGAATCAACTGGCCACCGGGTATGAATACTCGGTAGCCTCCGCACGATTTGGGCCACAGCCTTTCGAATATGTGCCCGCTGCTCCTGCCGGCGCCTTCAGCGCCACTGCCACGGATATGGCGAGGTTTATGATCACGCACCTGCAGCTGGGACGCCTCGATGGTAGCCAAATTTCGGGGGCGGAGACTGCCCGGAAGATGCACAGCACAAGTTTCTGCCAGGATGGGCTGCTGCCATCTGAGAGCGCCGGGTGGGAGGCAGCGCTGGCGGACAGCACAAAGTTGGGTAGCATGAGTCCTGGCTAGGATCAGTGGTTGGGCGGCATTGCTCATGGCTTTCTGAAACAGCCCTATGGAAGACTGCGGACCATCGGCCATGGCGGCGATACATTCCTTTTTCATTCAGAGCTGCGCCTCGTGCCTTCTCACAATCTTGGTATCTTTGTCATTTACAACAGCCCTGATGGTGTAGTCGCCCGCGACCAGTTGGTCCGCGCGTTTCTCGACCGCTATTTTGCGAGCTACGCTGATTGGCCCGGTAAATCAGCAGGGGAAGAGTCAGGCGCAGCGCTGGAGCCGGACGCAGGGGCCAGTTCGGAGGCTGGGGCGGCTGCAGAGGTTGGGGCGGCTATGGAGGCCGGGTCGAATTTGGGCCCAGTGGCGCGAGTCGATGGAGCGCAGCCGAGGGAAGGCCTGGATGAATATGCCGACGTATATGGTTCAACCCGGGTACCTCGTACAACCGTGGACCGGTTGATTGAGCTTATTAGCGTTGCGACCGTGCGCCTTGATCCGGCAGTCTTCGCCATATGGCTCAACCACTGGAATCTGCTTGGGTTCCGGTTTTAATCGGTCCTAAGAGGGGGGTACAGGATCTCATGCCCGCTCATGGCGACATCAGGCCCGCACTCCCGTTCCTTGTGTTGTATACGGCGGCGTTTTTGTTTTCCGGCTTGTCAGTGGCGAGGGTGACCTTCCTCCTCTATGCTTTTCTGTACCCGGGAGCCACAGAAGAGTCCCTTTATCGCGGAGGCGTGCAACCACTGCTCCTTAGGAGCGGCGCAAGCCCGGCGCCTGCAATTGCTCTGGCCACCCTGGTCTTTGCAGGCGGACATATCCCCGATTTTGTGTTCAGAGTCTACCCCGGTATGCTGCTGTTGGCCATGGGACAGGTTGCGAGTGTGGCATTATATGGAACGCTTCTTGGCTATGGGGGTGCATAGATCCGGGATACTATGGCCATGGATGGTGGTGCATGCGTTCAGTGATGTCGTGGGGTAAGCGATACACATTTGGTCCGTTCCGAACTGCTCTGCTAAAGGCGGATCCTTGTCCGCAATGATCTCAACCGCGATAATTCCAAACGTTGATAGCGCGTTTCTTTGCTGCTATACTCGAGCTAGATTCTTCCGCTTCTATATCACCATTCCAAGGGGGTTACTCTGTGGCAATGGCAAAGGCCAGTGGAGATTTGCACACTATTCTCAAACGCCTTACTTCTGCCCTCCTCGGGCTTGAACCGGTGGCTGTTTACCTCTTTGGCTCCCAGGCCACGGGAGAGGCCCGGCCGGATAGCGATATTGATTTAGCCATACTGCTTCCGAAAGGCAAAGAGCTGTCGTCGCTTGAGCGTCTCGATATGATGGACCACCTGCAGGAAATCGCAGGGCGCGAAGTTGATTTAGTGGCAGTCAATGCTGCGCGCTTGCCGCTCCAATTCGAGATTATCCATACCGGCCGGGTTCTTTATGAATCCAGCTTTGATGCCCGCACGGACGCGGAAGACATCATTGTCCGTGACTACCCGGATCTTCAGCCCATGTATGAGCGAAATTCCTGGGAGATCCTGGAGGCGGCGCAGGAGGAGGCAAGAGCGCAACATGTTCAACGAACAGCTTGCGGCCGATCACGCGCAGCTTATTCGGATTTCCCTCGCCCGCTTGGAGAGGCTGGTTGCTTTATCCTGGGAAGAGTTCGTGGCAAATCCGGACAACTTTGCCATTGCTGAACATCACCTACGTCGGGCCTTGCGGGCCGTTTTAGACCTGGGGCGGCATGTATTGGTAAAAGCGGGTTTCGGCAATCCGGCCAATTGCAAAGAGATCTTCGACCTTCCGGAAGGCGTCCTTGGACCTAACGACAGGGGTTAGTGGCGCCTGCATTTGCCTATAGGAGACTGTGTGTGTTCGTAGTGATCTGAAAATACGCGGCCACGCAAGCGCTCTTTTCAGACTCAAGCCGGGTCCCTTCCTGGGAATGGCTTATTATGTTCTACCTTAATCGAGCCTGAAGTGCAGGGTCGCGTCCTTTCATTTATGAGTAGCGCTATGGTTATTGCCAAACCCTTGGGGCTCCTTGTTGCCGGTCCGGCGACAGACATCATAGGTATCCCCGCCTATAGATAGACAATTTCAGAGTTGAAAGATAGTGCTGCCATATTATCCCGTGCTATTTCCCGGCAGGAAGCGGATCATAGGTCTCCTGGCGGCATTTTGGCCAGGTCTGTGGGACGGGTGGCGAGTTTTTAGTCATCTTAGACCGAGGGTGATGAGTTTTTGGGCAGGTCCCGTGCGGAAGTGACTGAGGATTTGCCCGCCTAGACCGAGGGTGGCGAGTTTTCGGTCAGCCTAGACCGAAGGTGACGAATTTTTAGGCAGGTTGCGCGTGGAGATGGCTGGGAATTCGTCAGCTTAGACCGTGGGTGGCGAGACTGCAGGCAGGTCCCCTATGGAAGTGGCTAAAAATCCGTCAGCTTCCCCGCCAGGGTGGCTATGTTTTCGTCAGGCCGGGGATATTTTGACAAATCCTGGGCCTACATCATCTTGAGCTGGCTAGAATTTAGGCAGGTTTTGCTCAAATGTGGTCAAGATTTCGCCAGCATATAATCCGGGGTGGCCAATTTCTTGCCATCCTCTCCTCCGATTGGAAGATTATAGGTTATGATTATCCATAATAAGGAATCTTATGGGATATAGTGCCTGAGGGTGGCGAGATTTAAGCCGGCTTGGACGCAGAGGTGGCTGAAATGTCGGCAGCCTCTGCTCTCAAGTGGCGAAAATCCTACCACCTCACCCTTGAGTTGGAAAACTATAAGCTACGGTCACCCACAATAAGGAATTTTATGGGATATATTGGCCCGGGGCGACGATGTTCCGGCCAGTCTGAGAATGGAGCTAGCGAGAATTCTACCAGTCCCTGCTCATATGTGGCGGAAATTCGGGCACTGCATGTTTTGAGTTCAGGCTTGTATATCTATAGTTTTTCTTCCTTAGCGTTCTCATTGCCCTTGTCGGTGTGGCCTGCTTCTTGGTGCCTTCGGTAAGACAGATAGAATTAGGACCTCATATTCCTCAGCAGAGGCACCGAGGAGGCCAGGCTGGCTAACCCGAGAAAAGCCCATAGTGGCACCAGGTCCATCGCTCCCTTTAAACCAGCTGCAGTCTGAGATAACGAGCCCGCGGTCAATACGAGCGCATAGGCAGCCCCTTTGACGTTGAAGATCACTGATAGTACGTACCCCCAGGAATGGTGCTTCCACAACCAGATGGTAGCCAGCACGAGGCCCGATACCACAAACGATAGATCCAGGGCTGCGGCCAGCTTAATCCCGCCCTCGCCCAGGCCGCTCGGCGGAAGCTGCCCAGTTACGGCGAAAATCAGCGCCTGGGCGATCCACGCCGTCCCCAGTAAAATCGCCCAAAGCATCATGTAACCACTGATCCATTTGACAGGTGTCTTAGCCTGGAATTTGCGGCCGATTTGGTCGACATCGATGTTCGCTAGCCCGAATATGAGCGCAAATATCGACAGCGTAAACAGAGTCACATAGATTAGAAAGAACCAGTTGAACGTGGCTCCGAAGACGTAGAAAGCATAGTTATAGAGCATGTAGTCCAGCATCCCTAACCAAACCAGTTGTGCTCGGTATGAACCCCGCATCGATAAAATCAATGCACCGACCAACACCGGAAGAACAACAAGGAGCGTCACCAAGTCATTGCCGAACCATCCTTCCATAATTAAGGCGCTGCTGTCTCGGTACAGGTTCCCGATAGGGAGCCCGTGACGTATCCTGCAGGCATGTTCATTGGGATAAGGCATATCCTAATCACCCCCCCCTGGTAGCAAATGGCACAAGAATAGCGAACTACCTCAATGATGATTCGTTTGGACAGACATTTTGATCCCAAATAGTTTCAATCCACGTCCCCATATAGGGGGCGACAGGAATACATTGATCCTATGGCATTTGGCATAAGTGAGGTTATCTTCCCCTCGGGGAAGTCTGTTCTCCCGTTAGGCTGCTCACGGTCGAGAATTCAGCCGCTTACGTGATTTGCTGGTTCTTGACCAACCGAAATCTGATGAAGGAGGGACGGTCATGAATAGCTTTTGGCATTCGCGTTCGAATTGTTTATCCCCGCGGCGGAAAACTCCTGGCCGGTCTTTGCGGTTGATCGCAACGTAGGCCAGAATGTGATGGAAAAGATATGCGAATACGGGAATGTGGAGATGTACGATTGCGCGGGCGTTGCTCCCACGTTGAGCGCTTGGATACCGTGCATCCCCATGTTCACGTTTATGAGTTCTGATAGGCTTCTCGCCCGCCAACTCGGGTTTTGACCTTCCACCATCTGCCAGTCCGGAAGTAGCGTATCGCCAGCACTGCGCGCACCATCCAAACCAGACACATTACGATCCACACGCTGGGAAGCCCGAGTCTGAAAATGTACATGACCATGGCGGTGAGCGGCATTCTGACAAGCCAGGTGCCAGCCGCGGTTATCTTCAGAGCTGTGCGGGTATCTCCCGCTCCTCTTAGAGAACCGCAGAACACATCGGTGATGCCGATGGCCGCCTGTTCTAATGCAGCGATCCGCAGGCAAATGGAGGCGATATGCACTACCTGCAGGTCGTTTGTGAATGCCCTCATAATGAGATCGGGGATGAGGAGGAAAGCCAGGCCTACGCTTCCCATCACTATCACTGAATAGCGAGCCGACCTGTAACCCACCTGCATTGCGCGGTCCGGTTTCCCGGCACCCAGGCTTTGCCCTACGAGTATCCCGGAAGCTACGGCAAACCCATAGCCCGGCATGAACGAGAGCGATTCCGCGGCGACGGTGACCTAGTTAGCTGCGAATCCAACAGTCCCAATGGCGGCGATCATGAATGGTGTCACTGTGCGGCTGCCGTTCATAAGATCCCGGCCGCCAGGAAGACACCCAGGCCAAAGCCAAGCAGAAGTCCCTGGCCTCCAGCAAATGAGGCGCCGGCGCGGTCTTGAGCTCCTATGGATCGAGCTACCATGGCGGTGGTCCCGACACTGACAGCGCTGAAGACCCAGACGGAGGTCCAATAGACGCTGCCGCCGAGCCCGACAGCGCTAAGTGCTCCTGCCCCAAGATGCCCTACCATGGCAGTATCTACTATCCAAATGAACATATTGAGCACCATCTCTAGGATCGCGGGCCACGCAAGCGTTACTATTTCTCGATCGATCCTCGCATTTCGCTTTTTGCGGGCGATAGCTAGATGCTGATCCTCTCCACCCATGGAAATACCTCCGCAAAAAGTGCCGCAGATTCACGGCCACAACTTCCAGTTTACCATATCTGCGGACTTCCGAACATCCGTCAACGAAAGGACGAAAGGGGCGGGCTCAGCGGGCTCAGAGTGGCTTGACAGCCCAGTCGTAATTGGGTATAATGATCTTACCTTAATCTTACTTTTGTTTTATGCAAAGGGGGGCCCAACGATGGAATGCACACGATTATCCAGCAAAGGGCAGGTCGTGATCCCCAAGGCCATTCGGGCGGCCCATAGATGGGGGCCAGGGACTGAGCTCGTGGTAGAAGACCGCGGAGACGCCATTATATTGCGGCCAGCCCGGCCTTTTGCGCCCACTCGGGTCGAGGATGTCCTCGGTTGCGCGGGATATAAGGGTCCGAAGCGGACTCTGAAGGAAATGGAATCTGCCATCGCCAGAGGGGCCCGTGAACAGAGATGATTGCGGCTGATACCAACGTCTTGGTCCGGTTCCTCACTAAAGATGATCCGTCACAGGCAGAGCGCGCTGCTCATTTATTTCAGAGCGAGCCGGTGTTTATTGCCAAGACCGTTCTTCTGGAGACTGAATGGGTGTTGCGCCATGCCTACGGCCTGAGCCGGGATGTGATTAACGCAGCCTTCTGCAAGTTGCTTGGCCTGCCCAGCGTGAGCGTGGAGGACGTGTCGGCGGTCAGCAAAGCTTTAGAGTGGCACGCCTCAGGTTTAGATTTCGCCGACGCGCTTCATCTAGCTGCAAGCGGAGGCGCAAGACGTTTTGCTACCTTTGACCAGGATTTCGCTAAGCGGGCCAGGGGAATACCGGCTCATGTGGAGGTACTCCTGGTTTGATTCCCGCCATCTTATGGTAGCAGTAGTCCGTATGGCATGCAGCGTTTCCCTTTTCTATTGTACACTAACGAGGGAAAGCCATGGGGCATCCCATAGGAGGATGCCATGAGGGGACGTATCCTACTCGTTGACGATGACCGCGACATTTGCCGCCTGGTCAAGCTATATCTCGAAAATGAAGGATTCGAAGTGGACGTGGCTTACAGAAGGGAGCAGGCTCTGGCGCTGTTTGGTGGGGGAGGGCCCGGCAAGCCCGGTGAGCGTAGCGTGACGCCCGGCGCCATTGGGGTCGAGTCCTATGCCATGATTATTCTCGACATTATGCTCCCGGGCATGGATGGTTTCGAGGTGGCGCGGCAGGTCCGCCTCTACATCGATGTGCTCATCTTATTTCTGAGCGCCCGAGACGCGGATGTAGACAAGGCTGTGGGCCTGGGTCCGGGATGCGGAGATAGAGCTGACGGTCAAGGAGTTCGACCTGCTCAGGTTGTTTATGAGCAATCCCGGGCAGGTATTCACCAAAGCACAGTTATTTGATGAGGTTTGGGGTGAGGATTTTATCGGAGCTGGTAATACGGTAATGGTGCATATACGGCTGCTGCGTACTAAAATCGAAGAGGATCCCAGTGATCCGCAGCTCATCAAGACAGTCTGGGGCATAGGCTATCGGTTCGAAGCCAGGGATGGAGGAGCAGGACGAATGGGGCATTCGGGCCAGCCGCCATCCAACCAGCCATCGTCCAACCAATTACCATCCAATCGGTCGCAGTCTGAGCGGTCTGATTGGTCAGCCCGGCCTTCCGGGCGGTGTGAGGCGTGATGGTGATAGCCATCCTGGCGGTTGCGGCGACCCTGGCTCTGGCAGCCCTGGTGTTGTAAGATTCTCTTAAGCCTTTGATCAGCACTCACCCTCTTTATTCGTGTAGACTTGGACTGACAGGCAGACCGAGCCTGGAAGAAGTGATGTGAGCAAGATGAATGCAGCATATAAAAACAGCCTGAAGGATAGGCTGGCAACAGCCCCGACCGTCCTGCAAACCCATGGGCTGACCAAGGTCTACGGCGCAAAGCCCGCCGTGCACGCTCTCAGCCTCTCCGTGCGGCAAGGCGAGATTTATGGTTTCCTCGGGCAAAATGGGGCTGGCAAGACAACGACCATCCGCATGATCCTCGCGCTGGTTAAACCGACGGCCGGTTGGGCCGAGGCTCTTAGGGCGCGGGTCAGCCCGTCCCGTCCGGAGATGTTTGAACGGATCGAGAACATGATCGAGACGCCCGGTTTCTACTCAAACCCCTGAGCTTTTGATCCTGGACGAACCCACCAACGGGTTGGACCCGATCGACATCCGCGAGATGCGTACGTTAATCAAGCGCCTGGCAGAGGAACGGCGGATCACCATATTCATGTCCAGCCATATTCTCAGCGAGGTGCAGCAGTTGGCCACCCGTATCGGGGTCATCAACGAGGGGTGCCTGGTGGAAGAGGTGGATTATGATGAACTGCAGCGCCGTAACCGGACTTATCTGGAAATCCAGGTCTCTGACACAGCCAAGGCCGTCTGGGTATTGGAGGAAAAGCTGAAGCTCCGGGATTTCTCGGTCCATGAGGAAAATCGCGTCAGAGTCTACGAGGCCCTGGACCAGGCGGCACAGATCAACCTGGCGCTGGCCAACAATGGGATACTGGTAAGCAGGCTTGACGCGAATGAAGAGAATCTGGAAGATCATTTCATTAGACTGGTAGGCAAGGAGACTGATCATGAGGGAGGGGATAACGGCAATGGGACGGGTGCTGCAAACAGATTTGACTACCAGCCTGACATCTACCGCGTAGGGAGCCGGAATACCAACAAAGTTGCCATTACGTTCGACGATGGCCCGAGTCGCGAGTCTACTCCGGTTATTCTGGATATCCTGAGGGAACATGAGGTACCGGACACATTTCTTCTCGTGGGAATCCACGTTGAGAAATACCCGGACATTGCTCAGAGGATAGTTGAAGAAGGACATGAGCTCGGTAACCACACTTACTGGCATCATAGCGTCGATCCCATGGGCCCTGCCGGCAGCATGGATCCTCATCCGCCGGAACGCGCTGGAGTCAGACCACGGTTAAGTAGCATTTTCTCGAATTCTTGAATCCGTTCGGGACGCCTTGCGCTACTTACCGTTCAATGATAGACTAGCAGCGTGGCGGCGGTATCGCCATGATGAACTTCCCGGGTAGTGGCAGGTAGAAGATTGCCCTGCTAGCCTATGAGTGAACCAAGGTAGCAAACCGCATTACCGCGTCTAGCCCTAATGCAGAGGCACCGCCATACTTTGGATATACAATACCGGGGGGTCTTAGAGGATGTTGAGTTCAAGCTCTATAGAGGCGTAGGACACATGGATAGCCAGTACCCTTTCATGGCCAGGCCTTGTTCGTTCAAGCTCTATAGAGGTGTAGTGCACATCCCCTCTGTAAAGGCCTTTAAGGATCAGGTAGCCTTTTTTGAAAGGATTCTGGAGCAGTAAAGTGAGTAAGTGGCTTTTTGGAGGCGAGCTCCATGTTCGACGAACAATGGACTGAGTTGTGCCAGGTGTCCAGTGAGATTGAGGGTGAGGTCATTCGCTCGTTCCTCCTGGCCCAGGATATCCAAGTGATTCTTAAGACAGGTCTCCCGCCAGGCGTCTATCCGGGCCTTACACCTATCAAGGTGTTTGTCCCGCAAAAAGACCTCGAAGCTGCACGGCGGGCTCTTGGTGAGATTGAGAGAGGCTAGGGAATTGAGGCGTTATGTGGATGACGAAAAGGTAAGGATTTATCGAATAAAATAATCGCTTGCAGAGCCCTTGTGGATGAAGTGTAGATTTTTTCCCTTCGAGCGACCTTATTGATTGGCATTTTAACAGCGCATAGAGAAAGGCATGGAGCATTGGGCATCCTAACTACTACGGCCATTGGTTTAGTCAGGGTAGGGAAGGGGCAGGAACGGGAGGCTTGCCATTCGGGACCGGAGCAATATCCGACCATCGGGCTGGTCGCCGGTATAATTGTAGGTGTGATAGCCAGTTTTATAGTATAAGCCCTATAATAGATTGCCAAGTTCAGAGTTGACAGATAACGAAGCTATCTCACCACGCGGTTGCTGGGTTCGCCGGGCACGATCGGCTCATATTAAAGTTCATATGTGGAGGTGATGGTTCTGTGATTGCTAAGGACTCTTGCCTTGTTATCGTCGATGTCCAGAACGATTTCTGTCCCGGTGGCGCGCTAGCGGTCCCCGGGGGAGATGAGGTCATTCCGAAGATTAATTCCTGGGTCAAGCGGTTTCAGGAGGCTAAGTTGCCTGTAGTCTATACCCAGGACTGGCACCCCAAAAACCATTGTTCTTTCCGGGAAAATGGCGGCATATGGCCTCCCCATTGCGTGCAGGGAACCAGGGGGGCAGAATTGCACCCGGATCTTATTATGGACGGTACGATATTTCGAAAGGGCTTTCTTCCTGACAAAGAAGCATATTCCGGGTTCGACGGTACACTCGAGGGAAAGCCGGGGAATCCGGCCCTTGGGCAATGGCTTCGAGAAAACGGGGTAAAGCGTCTTTATGTGGGAGGCTTAGCCACTGACTACTGTGTCAAGGCTACTGTTCTGGATGGCCTCAAACAGGGGTTTCAGGTAATCCTCATCCGCCAGGGCGTTCGGGCTGTGAATGTTAACCTGGGTGATGGGGATAGGGCCATTGAAGAAATGGTCCGGAGCGGGGCGGAGGTTTGTGGATGAGACTACTGCCTGGTAGGGGGCGTGAGTCGGGCCACCTGGCGACATTTCGACCAGTTTTTTGGGGAATGTGACGAGTTTTTAGTTAGCCTAAGCTGCTGGTGGCGGGTTTTCAGGCAGATCCCGCGCGGAAGTGACTGAGAATTCGTCAGCTTAGACCGAGGGTGACGAGTTTTTAGGCAGATCCCGCGCGGAAGTGGCTGAGAATTCGTCAGCTTAGACCGAGGGTGACGAGTTTTTAGGCAGATCCCGCGCGGAAGTGGCTAAAAATCCGTCAGTTTCCTTGCTGGGGTAGCGATATTTTCGTCAGGACGGGAACATTTTGGTAAATCTTGGGGCGATATTACCTTGAGGTGGCCAGAATCTAGGCAGGTTTTGCTCAATGGTGGCCGAAATTTCGCCAGCCCCTGGTCCGGGGTGGCGAATTTCTCGCCAGCTTGCCTTTAAGTTGGAAAATTATAGGTTATAATTATCCATAAAAAGGAATTTTATGGTATATCTTGGCTAGAAGTGTCGAAAATCTAGCCATCCTACATGCGGAGGTGGCCGAAATTTCGGCAGCCTCTACTCTCAAGTGGCGAAAATCCTACCACTTCACCCTTGAGTTGGAAAATCATAAGCTACGGTCGCCTACAATAAGGAATTTTATGGAATATATTGGCCCGGGCGACGATGTTCCGATCAGTCTAGGCATGGACCTAGCTGGAATCCTACCAGTTTCTGCTCTTAAGTGGCGAGAGTCTGGCCAGCTCAACTCCCTACTGGGAATAATAGGAAAAACACCTGGAATAGAGGAGTTTATGGTATATCCTGGGTAATAGTGGGGATATTTTAGCCAGTGTGAGTGGAGGATAATCCTGTAAGGGAGTCGAGTAGCGACTAGCTTGTCGGTTCTCGCAGAATATCCATTCCTTCTATCAGATAGGCAGCCCCCATGCCGCCGAGGTGGCACCATCAGGGGAATGAAAATCCCCAAGTGGGCGCCGCTATTTTCAGGGGAGACGCCCATGCGGCTACGGCAGCATCATCAGAGGAATGAAACCCCCCGGGGTGGGCGCCGCTATTTTCGTGATAGGCATGCTACTATAGCATTGCCATCAGTAGGATGAAAAGGGAATGGGAACATGGCTCCTGCGCTACCGATAGGGTTCATGTTCTGGGTCGAAAAGAAGTTATGCGCCCGGGGATAAACGCGCTTGTGTTGCGATGTTCCATATATGGTATGATATCACGTGGGAATATCATACCAGAGGTGAGGTATCATGGCTGATGTGCCGCCGTGTGAAACCGGTCCGGACCACATTGATGACACCATGCTTGGTCGACGAACACTACGTGAGGTAAGGGTTGTTCCCTACGATCCGGCCTGGCCGCAGCAGTTTCGCGAGGAAGCCGGGCGCTTGCAGGCTGTATTCGGGCGCGAGCTTATCTATATTCACCACATCGGCAGCACGGCGGTTCCTGGCTTGGCGGCGAAACCGATCATTGATATCCTTCCTGTCGTTCGGAGTATCGATGCAATAGATAGCTTAAATGAGGCTATGGTGGAGTTGGGGTATGAGCCCATGGGCGAACACGGCCTGCCCGGCCGGCGCTATTTCCACCGGTTGTATTGCCACGAAGGTGTTGAATGCCATACGCATCACGTCCATGTATATGAATCTGGCAGTCCAATGATAGACCGTCATCTTGCTTTCCGCGACTACCTCCGTGCCTATCCAGACGTGGCAAGCCGATACGCTGCCCTTAAACAGAAGCTAGCTCATCTTTTTCCATACGATATCGATAGCTATCTGGACGGTAAGAATGCCTTTGTTAAGGTTACCGAGCACGCCGCCCTATCGTGGTGGCGGCGCGTTCCGGTAATTGTCTTGAGCGGGCCTGTGGGTGTTGGCAAAAGCACGGTGGCAAACGAGGTGTCAGACCTACTATCATCTGCCGGAGTGCCGCACGCGCTTATAGATTTCGATGCGCTTACCGCGTGCTATCCCCATTCACCCGGTGACCGGTTTGGGAATGGTATTGGCTGCGCCAATCTGGCCCATGTATGGCGCAATGCCCGCTCATGCGGGGCCCGCTGCCTTGTGATGGCGCGAGTGGTGGAAACGGAAGGGGAACTCGATGGATTCCGCGATGCCGTGCCTGGGGCGGACATCGTGGTGGTGCGGCTCACAGCTTCCCCGCCTGTCCTGGCGGAAAGGGTGCGCTTACGGGAGCGCGGGCATGGCCTAGAGTGGCACCTGCAGCGCGCGGCGGAATTGGCCCGCATCTTGGAACAGGCCGCGATAGAAGATTACCGTATACAGACGGATGGGCGTACGGTGAGCGATATAGCGCGGGAGATCGTGGCGCAGGTGATCCGTCCCGCGCTGCCGGAGGATCTGACGGCCATGATCCTCTGAGTCGCCCGATGGCTCAAGTCTGGCCGTCGGATTACACTCGTACCGGCGCCGGCCGGGCTTGGGAAAGCAACCTGTGCCAATGAATAGGTAGCATGGATGTCCTCCCGTTGCCGGAGCAGAACCTGGGGTTCTATTCTACACCCTGTCTGACATTCACCCATCCTCCTGTTCTGCTTGATTCTTCGGCAGCCTCCAGCACTTCCTGCACTCTCAGGCCATCTTCGAAGGTGGCTCCCAAAGGTTTATAACCCTCCTCGGATAGGCTTCTCAGGAAATCGAATTGGCTTGCGAGATGGTATCTCGTCCAGCCTATCGAGAATTTCGGACCGGGGAAACCTGCAGGCTTTGGATAACGCTGAATCGTCTCAATGCGGATGAATCCGCTCCTGCCACCTAGGGGTTCCTGGGGCTGGGTGGCATCGTAGAACCAGAGCCAGTTTGGTTCCATAAGATTAAACATTAGGGCTCCTTTTGTCCCGTGAATCTCGAAGCGGAGGTCATCGTTCGCTCCTGTGGCTATGCGCGAGGCCTCGATGACGCCAAAGGAGCCATTAGCCATCTTGACCTGGAGGATCGCGAGGTCATCGACATCCACTTTTCCCTTAGCGCCAGGGCGCTTGGGGTCCGGCCGTTCTGTAATAAATGTGTGCAGCCTGGCCATTACATCCTGGTAGTCCCCAAGTAGAAAACGCATCAGATCCACTACATGGGAACCTAGATCAAAAAGTGCCCCTCCGCCCCCCTTTTCCTTAGAGAGGCGCCAGCTTAACGGGCGATTGGGGTCTATATAGCCTGAATGAAGGTATTGAGCCCGAAAATGGAGAATCTGCCCCAGAGCGCCTTCTTCGATAAGACCCTTCGCCCGCATGGTGGCCGGGACAAATCTGTAGTGAAAGGCGACCTGATTTCGAAGCCCCGATTTCCTCGCGAGGCGCACAAGCTCATGGGCTTCCTCCACGTTCATAGCGAGGGGTTTCTCGCAATAGACATGTTTGCCGGACTTGAGCGCATCTAGGACCACGGGGAAGTGAAGGTAATTGGGAGTACAGCAGTCTATGGCATCTATATCTTCCCTTTTCACAAGCTCCCGGTAATCTGTGGTGTAGTCCCTGACGCCTGACTGAGCCATCGCGAGAAAGCAGGATTCCTCGGACGCAGCGCATACAGCCTTCACCGAGGCTCTAGCCGGCACTGGATCATAGTAGAATGGAAGGTTCATATATCCAAGAAGATGCACACGACCGATGAAGCCATATCCTACAAGCCCGATACCTATCTCTTTCTTTTTATGAATCATAAGTTTAACTCCCTCTCTCTCGTCAGTGGTTCCCCCAGTGATCCTTAAAGCTTTGGCAGCTGCCTACCCGGACATGACAAGCGGCGGCGCGAGGCATAAGCTATGTCCGGTAGATATATAGGCGAGAGTCGCCACGCAGGCGACAGGTTTGCCCCCATAACTTGCGGATGTACTAATCTTATACAAGCTCTCCGCCCAGAACGCATAGAAAAGGAAAATAGCCAGCAGCAGCAGCTTCTCATCCCAGGCAATGCGCTGTATTTATCCATCTTCTTAGATAGATGATATCGATAGCACCCCCGATTCCCAGACCAGCCAGACAGGCTACAGGAATGAGCTTCTCCAAACCTAAGCCGAAGCTGCCCCATCACCCAAGCTGCCCCATCACACAAGCAGTAGGAGAGCAATGGGCGCCGCCTCACGCACCCTGTGCGCCTCGATGTCGCTCGTCTGGCAGAAGGTATTCCTGGCCTGATACGGGGCTCCATGTCAACAATATCAACTTGATTTTCCTCAGGCTTTCTCCACCGGATGACGAAGGACGGTTTTCAACTTCTCCGGTTTGCTCTTCCTCGGGTCGGACAGATAGATTTCATGATGTTTGCCATCGCTGCCCAGCCGGAACTTCAGGCCATAGGACCGGATGAAGTCTTCCATCTTGGCCATCGTCTCAGGTTCGGTTGAATAGGGGCCAATGTGCATGGTCTGAACACACAGCCCCTCATCAAATCCTTCAAACTTGGCTTTGTCCACGGGGAGGTCCGGTTTCTTCGCGGCTAATTCCTGGACGGCCCAGGCGAAAACCTCCCGGGTCACAAATTCAGGCTGGCGGATCATAAGGGTCCATCGCCAGTTATCCCTTTCTTCAAAGGAAAACTTTCCCCCATCGATCCACCAGAGTCCTTCCAGCGGTGGGACCACATAGTCAAAATACCCTTCCGGCTGCTTGTTCTTCATTTTACTCATTTTTATGGTGAAAGATAAGCCGTAGAGCAGCTCCACCGCCTGTTGGAACGCTTGATTGCCGTTGGGATCCCCCGTACCGTCCAGCATGATGAAATGCATAGATGGAACCGTGACCAGTACAGGGTTGCGCGGGGGCAGATACAGTTCCTTGAATTCTCTCTTGTAGTCTATGCTTTTTCACTCATTTGTTTTCCGTCTCCCTTTCTTTCCCTCTGTTGCCCTATGCCTCCCCGACCGGTACCTGAATTCCCGTGACATACCGTGCCGGGTCGTTGGTGTCGCCAGGGCTGCACAGATAGTTTTCGCGCACCGGACCAGCCATACGGTAACCGTTGGGCTTCAACCATGCCATAACGGCATTGTACGACCCGCCGATACCTTCCCATATGGACCATCCCTCTTCGCCTAGTTCCCACGCATACATCCCATCAGGGATATCTTCTATCTCGTCGGCCTCAATGCCAAAGAAATGCATATGTTGGCTGGCGTTTCCTTGACTCGCATACTAAACGAACCGTGTAACACCACCTGTATGCTTTACCTCTTCCGGCAGCCTGTTGAAAGCCGTTCTGATAAGACTATGATCGCCCTGAACAGGGTTTATTTCCTGCAGTCCGACGAATAGCATTCGATTCTTGTTACGCACCTTGTCCGTCCCCCTGAGTTCCTTGCGTATCAGCGGCGCCGGACAGGCCCATCAGTAGATCCGCCCTGGCTGCATCGGCGTCAGCTGGATATGCTTATTGGGCAGCAGCACAGGCTCAAGTCTGCCTTGATCTTATCAGGTAAGCTTCACTCAAAACCCTTCGAGAAACCATTGACACCGCTCCCTTGCACTATCCGGAAAATGCAGATATGTCTAAAAATGTATGTTATGGTCCGCCCAACGTTCTTGCGTATCAGCAGCGCCCCGTCCAACCCCGAAAGGAAATGGTCCCGACGCACTCGATCCCATGTGTGAATCACCTGATTGTCACCGATCGACAAACCCACGTGGCCCCAGTTCTTGTAGACACTATCGATTGGCCCCCAGCAATCATAAAAGACAAAGGCTCCACGGGGTGGAGGTGTATTGGACGGCTTCGCTTCATAAATGTCGGCAGATTCCCTTGCGGAACTCCCACCAAATATCTCGACACCATTGCTCAATTCATATGCGTCTTCGACGAAGGCGAGACAACGCCCGTGATACTCAGTTGACCCCATACGCGACTAAGCCCAGGTGATCGCGTTCTCAATGTACTCTGCAGGTATTTGCATCGCGTTGCTCCCCCTTGAGTTCTCCACAGCGACGACTCGCCGAAATCTTAGACCCGGGCGGCGTCTCTTCCTGAGATCTGAACCGCCTAATGTTCTTGCCTATCAGCGGTATCGGTACTCGGTCCCCAAAAGAACTCTAGGTCGTCACTGCGTCCACTGAATAAGCTTGTTATGCAGTCGGTTCACAACAATGCTTTAGCCAAGTCAATAGCCTCCCTGAGGTCGCGTAGCAAATCGCCATTGACCACAAGGTCCATACTCCCTCGTGCCCAGCTTGGGAACTTAGGCAGTCCTGCGGCAACAACAAGCGCATGGAGTGTGGAGAGCGGTCTATCGATCACTATCTCGTTAGGATTGACGGAGCCGTACTCGTCCCAAAACGCGGCAGCCGCTCTAGGACCGAGTGAACCGGTTGCATTTCTACAATCGCTGTAGCGCATCCCCACTCCGAGGAGATGGTAGTCGAAGATCACGGCCTTTGGATTCTCACGACCGCGCGAGAGTGCCAGATTCGTCCAATGGAAGTCATTGTAATTGAGCGTCATACTTAGACTGCATTCTGCCTTCCTCAATAAAGCAAGGGAATCTATCGCGACTTGCCAGACAGGGTTCTCGACCATACCTAGCGCTCTGGCTGTGTCGGCAATGGACTGCTCGGTGAGGATAGCCGTTTCACGTTTTAGGAACGGGGGCTTTCGTTGCTGTCGCTGGAGAAGATCGCTGCCACGCTCGTGAAGGATCTTATACCAGTGGCCGATGGCGGCTCCAACCTGTGGCAGGGTTACGTCCTCTTTGGACGCTAATCGCCATTTCTCGCTGGAATCCAGGTCCTCCAGGAGGATCGCTCGTTCTGTGATGTGATACACTTTCAGTGTTGGGACACCTAGCTCCCGCAGCAGCTTATACGCGCCGATTTCAACGACTTCGCTCGACTCATCCGGATACCACTTTATAACGAACGACTCTTCTCCAATGCGGACCCGCCAAATGCTGTGACCATGACGACTACTAGAGAACATTTCCGCCCCTGTAATCCGCTTAGGATCGATACCGAGATGCCTAGAAACTTCGCGAAGCTGTGAGGTCACAAGTATCACCCAATCTGTATAACGGCTTGCGCACCAGCCGAGGCCGACTGACCGGCCTAGTGATCCTACCCGCCTTCTTCATTCAGTAGGCGCCTGTTCCTGCACAACCCCCGGCGGCCTTCGGCTGCATGCGCTTGCTATGCGGTACCCGCCACTATCAACAACTACCGACCATATTCATGTTCTAGATACGTTGCTAAATCAGCAAATGACGAAATCACTGGCCAGGCCCCGTGATCGTCATCTGATGGTATCCCAAAACTTGTCGGCACTTAATTTACCGAGACTCGCCTGTGTATACAGCGTCGCGATGGCGTAGGAATCAGAAAGCCCTCCTTTCTCTCTGACAAACGGCACGAGAAGCTCAGTGACGTCATCGGCCGCCCTATAAATCACACCCATTGCATCGAGGACGAGAGTGATTTTGCCTGTCATAGAACCTCGCCTCCCGGTCACATGATTATCTTGCATATCAGCGGCGCCGCTCGTGGTTGCGAACCTTATGACAGCACATTTTTTGCCAACGTAAGGCGATTTTGTGCAAGGTAATTCTACCACCTATAGACCTCTTTGGGCAAACCTGACGGCCCGGATGGAAGTACGTGTTTCCTCTAAAGGACAGATAACGCTACCTTAGGAAGTCCAACGCCAGTTAAAGATCCATATCGGTAGTACGCTGCTGGTAAGAGCGCTGGGTAAAAACAGTCTCATACTGGAGGTAAAGAGAAAGTCGCTATCCGGAAATAGGGAAGCGGGTGATGATGCAATCACCGCTACTGCCGGCATATGGAAGGACAGAGGGGATATTGATAACGACTATATTAGAAGGCTGCGCCAGCCTGATCATAGACGCTTGGAGGATTTGCTCCAGTGAATAGCATTATCATGGATACCGATTGGCACGGGAGGAACACCAGGAGGGCCGAATAGCAAGTCCTCCCTACATATGCCGTCGTTGGTTAGAAAGTGCAGGATGATATTTACATCAATCCCAGGTACTCTTCGCATTGATGTGCTCCTCCATGGCGGCGAGTCGGGCTTTCTTGAAGTCCTGAGGGCCGCTGACGGCGGCCCTCCCATGCAGGCTCAGGTGTTAATCTTTAAATCCGGAAAGTACGCATGGTAGAATCCCCTATCTCTTGAAAGCAGCCGATCAGCTTGGACCAGAGCATGTCCGCCAATGATGAAGTCAGTTACAATATGCTGACGCGATGTAATGGTGGCCCCACATTTTGGACAGCTCAGTATTCGCAGGTTGCCACAGGATGTGCACTGGAATTGGGGGCCGCGCCGCGATGTGTAGCTTCGCCATGCAGTCCCTGCCACGTATAATGCCTTGCGAGTTGATGGCACGAGACGGATACCCGTGTCTGACAAAAAGCCATCAAGCTCATCATGGCTATCAAACTGACACGCAAGCTCCGCATAGACAGCTTCGCAGATGATCAAGGCACCTCCGGCATATGCTTTATCGATGAGTGCCTTCGAATTTTGATAATAATTAGTGTCTGGCAGTAGAATATCAAGAAGGATGTTAGTATCCAACGCGCTGATCATCGTTGCCCCTCATCTCTTCGATCAATGCATCAGTGCCAATGTCTGCTTTGTGCCTCAAATATCCAACATAACGGTCGAAAGGGGAGGATTCAAAATGCTTATGAAGAACATACCCGGCTGGGGATTCATGGATTTCCAGTATATCCCCCGGTTTTAGACCTAATGCCCTTCGAATTTCTATAGGGATTGTAACCTGTCCCTTGGAGGTGATTTTTGTTCTGTACTCACTTCCCATTGAAATCTGACGTAACACCCCCCATTTATTGGAAGGAATGCTGCGCCTTACCTCCTTTCTATCCTAAGTGAATAAAGGCTCTACAGACTATCGCCCTACTTTCAGGTGTCCGCAACAAGCCAGAAATGTAGACGGATATATGTAAGGAATCAGATTCCTTACCTTAATAGTAAACCATGATCTGTGCTTTATCAATGGATGCGCCACATTGTCCGCGCCCACGTATGCAAACCCGGCTGCCTCCCGTACCCCCCGCTGCGCGACCCACTCCTCGAACACAATCTTCCGTATCCGCTTGCCATCAGCCACGAGGAGCGGGTAGTGGTTTAGCGTCATCCCCCTGCACCGCTACCGTCCGGCGATACTCGCGTATGCTAAGCGGAATATGCCGGCAGCCGAGATTACCCCAACGAT